>JAKSDN010000802.1 GCA_022360075.1 Kiloniellales bacterium
CTAGTGGTTCAATTCCGACACTTGAGTCCGATGAAATTGGATCAAGTGTCGACCAGAATTGAACCCAAACAAAAAGTTACCTAGTGGAGCGGCCCGACATTCCGGGATCGGAATGTCGGAGTCGTACCACTAGAGGCAGACACCGCCGTCGATGATGAAGGTGGTGCCCGTGGTGAAGCGGGACTCGTCGCTGGCCAGGTAGACCGCGATGGCGGCGATCTCCTCGGGTTTGCCGAGACGGCCCATGGGCTGACGCGCCACGAAGGCCTTGCGCGCCTCGACCGGGTCGTCGAAAGCCGCGATCCGCTGCTCGAGCGAGGGCGATTCGATGGTGCCCGGGCCGATCGCGTTGCAGCGGATGCCCTGCTTGATGAAGTCGGCGGCCACCGACTTGGTCAGGCCGATCACGGCGGCCTTGGTGGTGCCGTAGATAAAGCGGTTCGGCAGCCCGCGGATCGAGGAGGCGACGGAGGCCATGTTCACGATCGAGCCGCCGCCGGCCTCCAACATGGCCGGCAGGAAGGCTCTGATCATGCGGTACATCGAGCGCACGTTCAGCTCGAAAGAGAAGTCCCAGTCGTCCTCGCCGCAGTCGAGGATCGTGCCGTGATGGACGAAGCCGGCGACGTTCATGAGCGCGTCGAGCGCGCCGAGCTCCCCGGCCAGGTCGGCGATGGCGGTGGAGTCCGTCGCGTCCAGGCGCCCGGTCGTGATGCCCGGCCGTTCACCGAGCTCGGCGAGCCTGTCCGCGTTGATGTCGGTCGCCCAAACCGCCGCGCCCTCGTCCGCGAAGGCGCGCGCGCAAGCCGCGCCGATACCCTGCGCCGCGGCCGTCACCAGGATCCGCTTGCCGGCCAGCCTGTCACCCATGTGTCCCCTCCCCCTCTGCTTCGAGACCGGCAATGCGGTCCTAAATCTGCTGGTCCTGCGGCAGGACCATGAGCCGCGGCGTGGCGATGTGCGCCGGCTGTTCGAGCGCGTAAAGGACCATGGCGGCAACATCCTGCGCGTCGAGCGGCCGGGCGATCTTCTGCACGACCTCGGGCCGCACCGCGTGATCGCGGTGGAGATCGGTGACGACGAGGCCCGGCTCGATGCAGGTCACCTTGATCGGCGAGCCGGCCAGCTCCATCCGCAGCGCCTCGGACAGGGCTTCGATGGCGAACTTCGTGCCCGCATAGGCGCCGGCGTTCAGCCGCACCTTGGTCCCCAACACCGAGGAGGTGTTCACCAGATGCCCCCGGCCCGCCTCGCGGAACTGCTTGACCGCGAGATAGGCCAAGCGATAGGCCGCCTCGACGTTGACCCGGACCATCCGGCAGACCTGATCGACGTCGATCTCCTCGATCGCGCCGCTGTGGATCAGCCCTGCGTTGTTGAACACGATGTCCAGCCGCCCGAAGCGATCGAGCGCCAGCGCGATCAACGCGCCGGGCGTCGCCGCATCGGTGACGTCGCCGGCGAGGACCGCGCAGTCGGGCAGCCGCGCCGCGTGGCGATCGAGAATCTCCCGCCGCTGGCCGCCCAGGACCAGCTTCACCCCCTTCGCCGACAGCAGTTCGGCCGCCGCCAAGCCGATGCCGCTGGTCGCCCCGCTGATCAGTGCGACCTGTCCCTCGAGACCCATAGCCCACCCTGCGTGCGTTTCTCACCTTGTCTGGCGACAGAGTTGCGAATGGCCCGGCACAGGGCAAGTCCATAGGCGGGAGACGCGCTCCGGCGAGCCCCGGCAAGAGGTCATGCGGCGCCTTCGCGGTCGCCGCAGAGGCGACATTCGACGCCCTCCCCTCACGGACTTTCCAGTTTTCTTAGGCGCTTACAAGCGGACCCGAAGCCAAAGCTCAAGCTTTCCATTGACCTTTTCGGCCTGGGCCTCCATGAGTGATTAACCGGCTTGTCACACCTTTCAGGCATGTAAAGCATGGCGATACCCCTTCAAGGCTGGAGCCTCGAGGCATGACGGTCCTGATCACCGGCGGCGCCGGCTATATCGGCAGCCACGCCGTGCTCGCGTTTCGCGATGCCGGCTACGACGTGGTCGTGCTCGACGACCTCTCCACCGGCTACCGGCCGGCCGTGCCGAGCGACGTGCCTTTCGTCGAGGGCGATGCCGGCGATACCACCCTCCTCCACGATCTTCTGCGCCGCCATCGGGTCTCCGCGGTCGTCCATTTCGCCGGCAGCATCGTCGTGCCGGAATCGGTCGCCAACCCGCTCAAGTACTACCGCAACAACACCGATGTCAGCCGCAGCCTGATCGAGGCCAGCGTGGCGGCCGGCGTCGAGGCCTTCATCTTCTCCTCGACGGCGGCGGTCTATGGCAACCCGGTCGTCGTTCCGGTGCCGGAGGAAGCGCCGACCAGCCCGGTCAGCCCCTACGGCTGGTCGAAGCTGATGACCGAGCAGATCCTGACCGACACGGCCAAGGCCCACGACATGCGCTTCATCGCGCTGCGCTACTTCAACGTCGCCGGCGCCGATCCCCAGGGCCGGGCCGGGCAGTGCACGCCCAACGCCACGCACTTGCTGAAGATCGCCAGCCAGGTCGCGGTCGGCGCCCGGCCCGAGATGTCGGTCTTCGGCGAGGACTACGATACGCCCGACGGCACCTGCGTGCGCGACTACATCCACGTCA
>JAKSDN010000400.1 GCA_022360075.1 Kiloniellales bacterium
AATTCCACTTCGTAGCCTCGCTCCCCGAGACGCTCGACGAAGGCCGGGATGCGGCTGTAGCCGAGCCGCGCGTCGTAAGGGCCGGCAGCGGGAAAACGCAGCGCCGGGTTGGCGCCGCTCGCCACGACATGGTGGAAGGCCTGGCCGGCGGCCGCCAGCAACTCGGACTGTAGGCGGAACGTCCTGAGCTCGAGCGCGAGGCCGAGCGCGCCGAGGATCGCCAGGGCGATCCCCACGCGTCCTAGGATCGTCCGGGCCAAGCCCTTGCGTCGCACAGGCAGTCCTCCTGCCCCGGCCGCTCGCGTGGTCCCCGGCACCGGTCCCGCCGATGCCGCTCGCACCACGATGATACAGCCTCCGGCCGCCGGGTTGTGGAAAAGCTGAGGCGCGGCCGTAGTGGTCGAGTTCTGCGGTTTTGAACGATTCCAAGTCCTTCGGCATGGCTGCCATGCGGGCTGCGGGCTCGCCCGCGTGGGCCGTCTTGACCTAAATTGGCCGGTTCGAGCGCCGGAGAGCCCCTGTCATGCCGTCCACGCAACCCGCCACTTTGGGCGCGCAAGCCGAGCGCGCCGAGGCCGCGAAGGGTGTCGGCTTCGCTTTGGCGGCTTACGGCTTCTGGGGGCTCAACCCGCTCTACTTCAAGCTGGTCGATCACCTGCCCATGCTCGAGGTGCTGGCCCACCGGGTGATCTGGTCGATCTTGTTTCTGCTGCTCGTGGTCGCGGCGCTGCGCAGTTGGCGCGCGCTCCGGGCCGCGATCGGCAGTCGGCGCAGCCTGGCCGCGCTGGGCCTCACCACGCTGATCATCTCGGCCAACTGGCTGATCTACATCTGGGCGATCAACAGCGAGCAGGTGCTGGAGACCAGCCTCGGCTACTACATGAACCCGTTGCTGAGTGTGGTGCTGGGGGTCGTCGTGCTGCGCGAGCGCCTGACGGCGCTGCAAGGCGTGGCGGTGCTCCTGGCCGCCGCCGGCGTGCTGAACCTGGCCATCGGCATCGGCGAGCCGCCCTGGATCTCGCTCTCGCTGGCGCTGACCTTCGCCGTCTACGGGCTGATCCGCAAGACCATCGCGGTCGGCTCGGTCGAGGGCCTACTGGTCGAGACCACGCTGATGCTGCCGATCGCCGTCGGCTATCTCACGTTCCTGGGACTCGCCGGCAGCGGCAGCTTCGTCGGGGAGGGTTTTGACAACACCCTCCTTCTGATCGCCTCGGGCGCCGTGACCATGCTGCCGCTGATCTGGTTCACCAGCGCGGCCCGGCGCCTGCGGTTCTCGACCGTCGGCTTCTTCCAGTACCTGGCGCCGACCTGTCATTTCCTGCTTGCGGTCTTCGCCTTCGGCGAGCCCTTCACCTGGACTCACATGGTGACCTTCGCCCTGATCTGGACCGCGGTCGGACTCTACGTGGCGCAGTCGATCATCGCTCTGCGCCGCCCCGCCGCTGTCGAAGGCACACGCTAGGCTCCCGCCGGCTCTGGGGTCGCAGTCGACGATGGCGACGGTCACTCCACGTGGGCGACGCGCAGAACGTTGGTCGTGCCGGGCGTGCCGAAGGGCATGCCGGCGGTGATGACCAGCGTGTCGCCCTGCCGGGCGATGCCCTCATCGACCGCGATCCGGCAGGCCTTGTCGACCATCTCCTGGGTGTTGCGCACGTCGGCCGTGTGGACGCAGTGCGCGCCCCAGAGCAGGGCCAGGCGCCGCGCCGCCTCCATCTTGTTGGTCAGCACGACGATCGGCGCATCGGGGCGCTCGCGGGCGGCGCGCAGGGCGGTCGAGCCGGACATGGTGTAGCAGACGATCGCTGCCGCCGAGATCGTGTCGGCGACCTGGGCGACGGCCGTCGATATCGCGTCGGCGACGGTCGCTTCCGGCAAGGTGTGCAGCGCGTGCACCGTGACCGAATAGGAGCGGTCGTGCTCGGTGCTCTCGATGATCCGGTTCATCATCGCGACCGCCTGCCGGGGATAGTCGCCGGCGGCGGTCTCGGCCGAGAGCATCACGCAGTCCGCGCCGTCGTAGACGGCGGTCGCCACGTCCGAGGCCTCGGCGCGGGTCGGCGCCGGATTGTGGACCATGGAGTCGAGCATCTGGGTGGCGACGACGACCGGCCGGCCGGCGAGCCGGCAGGCGCTGATGATCTGCTTCTGCCGGCCGGGCACCGCCTCCGGCGGCATCTCGACGCCGAGGTCGCCGCGCGCCACCATGAGAGCGTCGGACAGCTTGACCAGCTCGTCCAGGCACTCGAGCGCGGCCGGCTTTTCCACCTTGGTCATGACGGCGGCGCGGCCCTCGATCAGCTCTTTCGCCTCGACGAGATCCTCCGGCCGCTGAACGAAGGACAGGCCGATCCAGTCGGCGCCGAGATCGAGGCCGAACTCGAGGTCGTCGCGGTCCTTGTCGGTCAGCGAGGAGATCGGCAGCACCGCCTCGGGGACGTTCACGCCCTTGCGGTCGCTGAGCGGCCCCCCGGTCACGACCAGGGTCTCGGCGTAGTCGGGGCCGCAGTCCTGCACCTCGAGGCGCAGCTTGCCGTCGTCGAGCAGCAGGGTCATGCCGGGCTCGAGGGCGGCGAAGATCTCCGGATGGGGCAGGGGCGCGCGGCGCGTGCTGCCGGTATCCCCGCCGGTGTCGAGGCGAAAGGTCGCGCCGGTCTCGAGCTCGACCTTCCCATCGGCCATGTTGCCGACCCGCAGCTTCGGGCCCTGCAGGTCGCAGAGAATGCCGATGGGGCGCTCCAGCTCGCGCTCGAGCTTGCGGATGTGGAACAAGCGCTCGCGGTGGTCTTCATGGCTGCCGTGGCTGAAGTTGAGCCGAAAGACGTCGGCCCCGGCCTCGAACAAGGCGCGAATCGTCGCCTCGTCGGAGCTGCTGGGCCCCAGCGTGGCGATGATCTTGGCATTTCGGCTACGGCGCATGGGAAGGAATCCTAGCGTTCGGCGGCTCGCGACGCCGGTTAAATATAGGTGATGATCGTGCCACGCTTCATGGCCGGATCACCCGCCTTCCGGCATCACGAGGATGGCCCGGAAGTCGTTGACGTTGGTAAGCGTCGGCCCGGTCATCACCAGGTCGCCGAGCGCCGAAAAGAAGCCGTAGCCGTCGTTGTCGGCCAGGCGCGCGCGGGGGTCGATGCCTTGGGCCCGCGCGCGCGTCAGGCTGTCCGGCCGCACGATCGCCCCGGCGTTGTCTTCGGTGCCGTCGATGCCGTCGGTGTCGCAGGCGATCGCGTAGATCTCCGGCGCCCCCTGCAGAGCCACGGCCAGCGCCAGCAGGAATTCTACGTTGCGCCCGCCGCGGCCCTTGCCGCGCAGCGTCACGGTGGTCTCGCCGCCCGAGAGCAGCACACAAGGCGGCGCGGCGGGCTGGCCGTGGCGCCGGCTCTGCAACGCGATGCCGGCCAGGACCCGGGCGACCTCGCGGGCCTCGCCCTCGATCGAATCGCCGAGGATCACCGGCGTGATCCCGGCGGCCTCGGCCCGCGCGGCGGCCGCTTCCAGGCTCGCCTGCGGCCGGCCGATCATCAGCGTGCGGGCCCGGGCGAGGCGCGGATCGCCGGGCTTGGGCGTTTCGTCAAGGGCGCTCTCCAGATGCACGCGCACCGGCGGCGGGGCGTCGATGCCATGGGATTCCAGGATCGCCCGAGCCTCGGCGAAGGTCGTCGGGTCGGCCACGGTCGGGCCGGAGGCGATGACCGCGGGCTCGTCGCCGGGCACGTCGGAGATCAGCAGGGTCACGACGCGGGCCGGCGCGGCGGCCGCGGCCAGGCGCCCGCCCTTGATCGAGGAGAGGTGCTTGCGCACGCAGTTCATCTGCGAGATGTCGGCGCCGGAGGCGAGCAGCGCCTTGTTGACTGCCTGCTTGTGCTCCAGCGTGAGGCCCGGCGCCGGCAGGGCGAGAAGGGCCGAGCCGCCGCCGGAGATCAGGCACAGCACCAGGTCGTCCGGAGTCAGGCCCTGAACCCGCTCGAGTATGCACTCGGCCGCCCGGCGGCCCGCCGCGTCGGGCACGGGGTGTGAAGCCTCGACCACCTCGATTCGCCGGCAGGCCAGGCCATGCTCGTAGCGGGTGACGACCAGGCCCTCGAGCTTCTCGATGCGCGTGCCGGTCATGGCCTGCCAATTGTCCTCGAGGGCGCGGGCCATCGAGGCGGCTGCCTTGCCCGCCCCCACTACGACCGCGCGGCCGCGCCGGCTCCAGCCCTCGAGCGCCGACGGCAGGTACTTCGGAATCGCCTTGGCGGGATCGGCCGCCGCCAGCCCGGCGTCGAAGAACGCCCGTAAGAGCGAATCGGCTCGAGACGCGTTCATGGCCCGCTCCGGCCGCCGCGATGGAGAAAGGGACCGCCGACGTGGGCGGTGAACGCAGGGTCTTCGAATTGGTCACGCATCGGGCCGGAACGCTCGCGCCGGAAGCCTCTCGCCCTATGATCCGCGCCGCCGTCACGATGGCAAGGCAGGAAAGCGTTCCGCTTGCGCTTTTCCGCCTGCCGGAAGGGTTGCCGAGGCGCAAGTCGACGCTGGGCGGCCTTCGTTCCGGCTCGTCTAGGGGGACCGCCGGCCTCCGGCGGAGGCGATGCGCGGCGCGAGCGGTTGCGGCGCGACTTTCGTGCCGCCGCCGTGCACGGTGACGATCAAACCCTCGGCCTTCAGGCGCTCGAGCGCGGTGCGCAGGGAGGCGCGGCTCACCTTCATCATGGCCGCCAGGCGCCGCTCACCCGGCAGCAGCTCGCCGGGGCTCAGCCGGCCCGTACGGATTAGGCGGTGAATTTCCTCGGCGATGCGGTCGCTGATCCGCTCTCGCTTTATGACTGGAAATACACAGTCCTGGCCTGGCACGTACATGGACGCCTCAGCCTCTAAAAACCAGCACGGGAAAGACTACCTGTCGCCCTTATAATTAGTTTCAATTATGCCCTTTCCAAGGATGTCATGCCAATTGCGGCTAAAACGGGTATCCGATAGGTCCTCCACCCGTTCTAGATGACTTGGAATCCGTGGGCATAGGGATCTCGGTCATCGATGAAGATGGTGTTGAACCCGGTGATCCGGGCCCAGCCCTCCACCGAGGGTACGATCGCGCTGTGGTTGCCGACCCGGGTCTCGGCCTCGACGCGGCCGCGGAAGAGCGAGCCGATGATGCTCTCGTGGACGAAATCCTCCCCCACCTTGAGCGCGCCCTTGGCCACGAGCTGCGCCATGCGGGCCGAGGTTCCGGTGCCGCAGGGGCTGCGGTCGATCGCCTTGTCGCCGTAGAAGACCGCGTTGCGGGCGTCGGCCTCGGGGTGCTTCGGCGCGCCGGTCCAGAGGATGTGGCTGACGCCGCGGATGGTCGGGTCCTCGGGGTGCGCGACCTCGATCGCCTCGTTGACGCGCTGACGCAGCAGCGGCGAGAGCCGCACGATATCGCCGGCCGAGAGCGTTTCGAGCCCGCCATAGCGCGCCTGCGGCTCGACGATGGCGTAGAAGTTGCCGCCGTAGGCGATGTCGAGCGTGATCCCGCCCAGGCCCGGGCAGTCGACCGCCACGCCCTCGGCGGCGAGATAGGCCCCGACGTTGGTCAGGCGCACGGCCTCCACTTGCCCCGTGCCATCGCCGGCGCCGTTGCTCAGGCGATAGTGCGCGTCGACCCGGCCGGCCGGGGTCTCGAGCCTGAGCAGGCCGGGCTCGCTCGGCGCGACGAGGCCGCGCTCGAGCGCGAAAGTGACGGTTCCGATCGTGCCGTGGCCGCACATTGGCAGGCAGCCGCTGGTCTCGATGAAGAGGACCGCCGTGTCGCAGTCCGCGCGCGTCGGCGGATAGAGGATCGAGCCGGACATCATGTCGTGGCCGCGCGGCTCGAACATCAGCCCGGTGCGAATCCAGTCGTAGCGCGCCAGGAAGTCCTGGCGCCGCGCGCTCATGCTGTCGCCGCGCAGCGGCGGGCCGCCGCTCGCCACCAGGCGCACCGGATTGCCGCAGGTGTGGCCGTCGATACAGAAGAAGGTGTTGGGTTTCATGACCTGGCCGATCCCGCTCGCGTTTTCATCGCCCCCTCTCGCGCCATGGCGCCAGTATGCGGCGGCGGCCCGAGGCCTGGCAATGCGCGGCGGCCGGCCCGCGGCCCTGTTGCAACGGCGGTGCGGTGCCCTAAACTCGCTCGTCATGTCGGATCGGGCATTCACCTTGGTGGAAGACTGCGAAGCCCTGCTCGGGCCGGACGAGCCGGAGCCGTTCGAGCGCGTCAACGAGGACGGACGCGCGCCGGCGCTGCTGCTCTGCGACCATGCGTCTTCCTTCATCCCGCGCGCCTTCGACCGCCTCGGCCTCGACGAGGGTTGCCTGGCCCGGCACATCGCGCTGGACATCGGCGCCGCCGATGTGACGCGCCGGATCGCGCTGCAGCTCGATACGCCGGCGGTGCTGTCCCGCTTCTCGCGCCTGATCGTCGATCCCAACCGGACGCTCGATGCGCCGAGCCTGATTCCCGAGGAAAGCGACGGCATCGTGGTGCCGGGCAACCGCAACCTTTCGGCCGCCGCGCGCGAAGCCCGCATCCGCCTCTTCCATCAGGCCTATCACGGCGCCGTCGAGCAGATGCTGGCGCAGCTCATGGCGCGCGAGGCGGCCCGACAGCCAGGCCGCGGACCGGTCGTGGTCTCGATCCACAGCTTCACGCCGGTCATGGATGGCGTCGAGCGGCCTTGGCAGGTTGGCGTGCTCTGGAACCGCGACCCGCGCATGCCGCAGGCGGTGCTGGCCAAGCTGCGCGCCCTGGGTCTCTCGGTGGGCGATAACGAGCCTTATTCCGGACGCCACGGCCACGGCTACACGCTGCACAGCCACGCCGAGCCCCGTGGGCTGGCGAACGTGCTGCTCGAGCTGCGTCAGGATCTGATCGACACGCACCGCGGCGCGGCCGAATGGGCGGCCTTGCTCGCCGATGTTCTGGAGGAGGTCATGAGCGATCCGGATCTGTTCACGATCGTGCATCGGCCATGACGATCGCCGAGCCCAGCTTCACCGTTGGGATCGAGGAGGAGTACCTCCTGGTTGATCGCGAGAGCCGTGCCCTCGTGGTCGAGGCGCCGGACAGCCTGATGAGCGAGTGCGAGAAACGGCTGGAGGGAAGGGTCAGTCCGGAGTTCCTGCAATCCCAGATCGAGATCGGCACCAGCAAGTGCGCCGACATCAAGGCCGCCGCCGCCGAGCTCGCCGAGCTGCGACGCACGGTG
>JAKSDN010001456.1 GCA_022360075.1 Kiloniellales bacterium
AGCGCCAAGCGCATTTCCGATCGCATCGCCATGCTCTATGGCGGGCGCATGATCTGGGTCGGCCCGACCCGAGACGTGGACGACTCGGGCAACGCCTACGTAAATCAGTTCATTCACGGCCTGGCCGAAGGGCCAATCGCGTTGCAGGCGCAGGTGCGCTGAGCTCGGCTGAAGCGCCGGTGCGAACTTCGTGACCGCCCCTGGGCAATAAAGGAGCTTCGACAAGCCTTTGGCCAAGCGTTCGCCACGCTACGTCTGCCAGAGTTGCGGCGCCAGCTATCCCAAGTGGAGCGGCCGCTGCGAGGCTTGTGGCAGCTGGAACAGCATCATCGAGGAGCAGCCGCGCGAGGCGCCGCCCGGCGGCCTGGCAGGCGGTAGCCAAGGCCGGCCGGTCGCCTTCGCCCGGCTGGACGGTGCCCCGGCCGAGAACGGCGAGCGCGGGCCGCGCTGGCGCACCGGCATCGCGGAGTTCGACCGCGTGTGCGGCGGCGGCCTGATCCCGGGCTCGGCCCTGCTGATCGGCGGCGATCCGGGCATCGGCAAGTCGACCGTGCTGCTCCAGGCCCTGGCGGCGCTCAGCCGCGGCGCGGCAGGCCCTGCCCTGCCCTGCGCCTACATCTCCGGCGAAGAGTCGGTCGACCAAGTGCGGCTGCGCGCCGGGCGGCTCGGCCTCGAGGCGACCGGTGCGGCCATCGCCGCGGCGACCTCGGTGCGCGACATCCTGGCCAGCCTGGACCGGGAGGACCCGCCCGCGGTCGTGGTCATCGACTCGATCCAGACCATGTATCTCGACAGCCTCGACTCGGCGCCCGGCACGGTTGCCCAGGTGCGCGGCAGCGCGCAGGAGCTGATCCGCCTGGCCAAGCGTCGGGGCTTCGCCGTGCTGCTGGTCGGCCATGTCACCAAGGAAGGCCTGATCGCCGGTCCCAAGGTGCTCGAGCACATGGTCGATACGGTCCTGACCTTCGAGGGCGAGCGCGGCCATCAGTTCCGTATTCTGCGCGCGGCCAAGAACCGCTTCGGCCCGACCGACGAGATCGGCGTCTTCGAGATGACCGACGGCGGACTGGTGGAGGTCGCCAATCCCTCCTCCCTCTTCCTCAGCGAGCGCCACGGGGAGGTCTCCGGCGCGGCGGTCTTCGCCGGCATCGAGGGCACGCGGCCGATCCTGGTCGAGATTCAGGCGCTCGTCTCAGCCTCGCCGCTGGCCACGCCGCGGCGTGCCGTGGTCGGCTGGGACAGCGGCCGGCTGGCCATGGTGCTGGCGGTTCTGGAAGCGCGCTGCGGCCTGGCCTTCGCCGGCAGGGATGTTTATCTGAACGTGGCTGGCGGGCTGCGCATCACCGAGCCGGCCGCCGACCTGGCCGTGGCCGCCGCGCTGGTCTCGGCGGCGAGTGGCCGCGCGGTCCCGGGTCAAGCCGTCGTATTCGGCGAGATCGCCCTGTCCGGAGAAGTCCGGCCGGTCAGCCAGATGGAGCTCCGGGTCAAGGAGGCGGCCAAGCTCGGCTTCACCGAAGTCATCGGGCCCGAGCGCCGCCGCACGCGCGGGGCGGAGACCTCCGGCCAGGATGGCTGGCATGGCCTTGCCGCCAGGGAGATCGGCCATCTGGCCCATCTGGTCGCCCTGCTGGCCGAGGACTCGGCGCCCGTGCGGCACTCGTTCGGCGGCCGCTGACAGCATAGCTTAGGCGGAGAGCCCCTTTAGGCGATGGATAGCCTGCCGATCAACGTGACCGACCTCGGGATTCTCGTGGTTCTGCTGCTGTCCGGCGCGCTCGCCTTCATGCGCGGCCTCGTCCACTCGCTGCTCTCGGTGGGCGCCTGGATCGGCGCCATCGTGGCGACAGTTGCCGGCCTGCCCCTCGCTCTGCCGTTCGCCCGCGACATGATCTCCATCCAGATCGTCGCCGACATCGCCGCCGGGGTGGCGATCTTCATCGTCGTTCTGATCCTCTGTTCGATCGTCACCCATTGGTGCGCCCGGCGCGTGCGCGAGAGCAGCCTCGGCGCGCTCGACCGCTCGCTGGGCCTGCTGTTCGGCCTGTTGCGCGGCGCCGTCTTCGTCTGCCTGGCCTGGATCGCCCTGCTCCTCGTCCTGCCACGCGCCGAGCATCCACCCTGGATCCAGGAGGCCCGCGCCCTGCCCCTGGTCGATCGCGGCAAGGACATGATCCTCGACCTGGTTCCGGAGAACGTCTTCCCCGCGCTGCAGGCACTGCGCGGCGGCGGGGCCGGCGGCGCGCCCGAAGCGACCTTCGAGAACCTGATCAAGCCCGGTGTCGGCGAGGTTTCCGGCGCCTCGGCAAATGGCGCTGGACCGGCCGACGGAACCGGGTATAAGGACGCGGAACGAAAGGACATGCGGCGCGCCATCGAGTCGGCCCAATAAGACCCATGGGCAGCGATTCGACAGGCAGCGATGGAAAGACGGGTATGCTCTCGACCCATCCTTTCGACGACGACAAGCTGCACGAGGAATGCGGAGTCTTCGGCATCCACGGCCACGCGGATGCCGCGGCGCACTGCGCCCTGGGCCTGCACGCCCTGCAGCACCGCGGCCAGGAGGCCGCCGGCATCGTCACCTACGACGGCGAGCAGTTCCATGCCCACCGCGACCTCGGCCTGGTCGGCGACATCTTCTCCAGCGAACAGGTAATCACCCGCTTGCCGGGATACGCTGCGATTGGCCACAACCGCTACTCGACGACTGGCGACACGGTGCTGCGCAACGTCCAGCCCCTGTTCGCCGATCTCGAGTTCGGCGGCTTTGCGCTGGCGCACAACGGCAACCTGACCAACGCCTACACCTTGCGTCGCGAGCTGGTGCGACGCGGATCGCTGTTCCAGTCGACCTCCGACACCGAGGTGATCGTCCATCTGATCGCCACCTCGAGCGCCGGCTCTCTGACCGACCGCATGGTCGACGCCCTGCGCCAGGTCGAGGGTGCCTATTCCCTGGTCGCCCTGACCGACAACTGCGTGATCGGCGTGCGCGACCCGCTCGGCGTGCGTCCCCTGGTGCTGGGCCGGCTCGGCGACAGCAACATGATCACGTCCGAGACCTGCGCCTTGGACATCATCGGTGCCGACTTCGTGCGCAACGTCGAGCCCGGCGAGATGGTGATTCTCGATGCCTCGGGCGTTCATTCGCTGCGGCCCTTCCCGGCCGACCGCCACCGCCCCTGCATCTTCGAGCACATCTATTTCGCGCGCCCGGATTCCATGATGGACGGACAAAGCGTCTACGAGAGTCGCAAGCGCATCGGCATGGAGCTGGCCCGCGAGAGCCATGTCGCCGCCGACATGGTGATCCCGGTGCCCGATTCCGGCGTGCCCGCGGCCATCGGCTACGCCGTGCAGGCCGATCTGCCGTTCGAGCTCGGCATCATCCGCAATCATTACGTCGGCCGGACCTTCATCGAGCCGGCGCAGCAGATCCGTAATCTGGGCGTAAAGCTCAAGCACAATGCCAACGGCGCCATGCTCAAGGGCAAGCGCGTGATCCTGGTGGACGATTCGATCGTGCGCGGCACGACCTCGATCAAGATCGTGGAGATGGTCCGGGCTGCCGGGGCCGCGGAGGTGCACATGCGCATCGCCGCGCCACCGACCGCCCACTCCTGCTTCTACGGCATCGATACGCCGAAGACCGAGGAGCTGCTCGCCTCGCAGATGGACGTGGCCGCCATGGCCGCCCACATCGGCGTCGACAGCCTCGCCTTCATCTCCATCGACGGCCTCTACCGCGCCATGGGCGAGCCCGGGCGCACGGAGGAGCGCCCGCAATACTGCGATGCCTGCTTTACCGGCGCCTATCCGACCCGCCTGAGCGACCACGAGGGCAGCGAACAGCCCCGGCAGCTCACCCTGCTCGCCGAGCTGGCCTGAGCCGGCCCCGATCCGGCTAGAGCGCGCCGAGAGCGATGATCGTTCGAGTCCTCAATGGTCTGGCCTCCGTGCTCGGCGCCGGCGCCTTCGCCCAGTTCCCCGAATTCTATCAGCAATACCTTCAGCGCCTGGGCGGCCGCTTGGATCAAGCCAAACTCGACATGGACCGCCTGCTGTCCGACGCGCAGACCCTCGGCCGCACGCTCGAGGCTTATCTCGATGAGCTGCTCAACTCCGGCACCCTGGCCGCCCGGCAGGCCGCCAAGCGCGAGCTCGAGAGGGTCGAGAACGCCGGCGATCTCGAAGCGGCCTACAACGCGCTCTCCCAGGCAGGCCCGCTGGAACGGCCCGTTGTCTTCGCGCAGCACTTCGACCCGTTGCTCGCGCAGGAGACCGTGAACATCTTCAGCCCGGCGCTGCCGGTCACGCCCGAGGGCTTTGTCTACGCCGGGCTGGGCATGCTGGCCGCGCTCAGCCTCATGGCCGGCGGCGAGCGCACGACCAAGGGAGTCGCCAAGCGGCTGCGCCGCCGCA
>JAKSDN010000602.1 GCA_022360075.1 Kiloniellales bacterium
CTCGACGTCCGACTTGGTCTCGACCGCGTGGGCGGCCGCGGCAACCTACCGCGGCACCGACAAGCGCGGCGGCGCGAACGGCGCGCGCATTCGCCTCGCACCGCAGAAGGACTGGGACGTCAATCAGCCGGCCCAACTGGAATCCGTGCTGCGGGCCTTGGAGGCGATCCAAGAGGACTTCAACGGCGCTCAGTCCGGCGGCAAGCGGGACTCGCTCGCCGACCTGATCGTCCTCGGCGGTTGCGCCGCCATCGAGAAGGCCGCGAAGGACGCCGGACAGGACGTCGAGGTGCCCTTCACGCCGGGACGCACGGACGCGGTGCAGGATCAGACGGACGTCGAGTCCTTCGCCGTGCTCGAGCCGACGGCCGACGGGTTCCGCAACTATCTCCGGAACGGACACGGCAGGACTGGCGAAGAGCTGCTGCTGGATCGGGCGCACTTCCTGACGCTCACCGCGCCCGAGATGACGGCTCTCGTCGGCGGCTTGCGCGTCCTCGGCGCCAATGTCGGGCAGTCCCGACAGGGTGTCTTCACCGACCGGCCCGAGACGCTGACCAACGATTTCTTCGTGAACCTGCTCGACCTGGGCACGAAGTGGCAGGCGGCCTCGGCCGAGGAAGATCTGTTCGAAGGGCGCGACCGCGTGACCGGCGAGGTCAAGTGGACCGGCAGCCGCGTCGATCTCATCTTCGGCTCGAACTCCCAGCTTCGGGCCATCGCGGAGGTCTACGGCTGCGAGGACGCACAGGCGTCGTTCGTGCAGGATTTCGTGGCCGCCTGGACCAAGGTGATGAACCTGGATCGCTTCGACGTGGCCTGATCCCGGCGGAATGGTCTTCGCGGGCTCGAAAAGCCCAGCTCGGCTCGAAAGCAAGGCGCGGCGGGCTCGCGAAGATCGAGAACCCTGGCGCAAGCCAAGGATTAAGAACGCGGGCGGCGTTCCGGAACCCTCTGGAACGCCGCCCTGATTCTTGGCATGAAAGGCGCTGACCCCGGCGTCTCGACCTGGTGCGGGGCCAAGCCCATGCCTGTGAATTCCCAAGCATCCTAGGACTTCGCCCATGCTGGCGGACGCCCGCTCGGATCTTCCGAGGAGGCGGTCCGCGCTCGCGCGCTGAAGTTCCGCGATACCGATGAACGCGCGGAGGTTGACGTCAACTCCGAATTTGGATAACTAATTAGTTATGGAACCGTTCGGTTATCAACAGCAGGCCCGGGATCTTGATGGCATCTTCGCCGCGCTCGCCGATCCGACGCGGCGGGCGATCCTGTCGCGGCTGGCGGCGGGTGAGGCGTCGGTGAGCGAGATCGCGGCGCCATTCGAGATGAGCCAGCCGGCGGTCTCGAAGCATCTGAAAGTGCTGGAGCGGGCGGGCCTGATCGAGCGGGATATCGACAGGCAGCGCCGCCCGGCGCGCCTGAAGGCCGAGCCGATGGCGGCGGCGGTGCGTTGGCTCGAGGAGTTCAAGCAGTTCTGGTCGTCGAGCTTCGATCAGCTCGACGGTCTTTTGGAAGAGTTGAAGAAGGCCGAGACGAAGGGGGGTCAAGAATGAGCGATTTGCCGGTCTATGTGCTGGAGCGGGCCTTCGATGCGCCGCGTGAGCTGGTGTGGAAGGCCTGGACCGACCCCGAGCTTTTGCCGCGCTGGTACGGGCCGCGTGTGGAGACGATCGTCCATCGCTACGAGCTGAAACCCGGCGGTCTGTGGCTCGGCGAGATGCAATGGGGCGGCAACTCCAACTACCAGCGGGTCGAGTTCACCGAGGTGACCCCGCCGGAGCGCCTGGTCTGGCTGCACTCGGTCTCGGACGCCGACTGGAACGTCATCTCCAACCCGATGATGGCGGACTGGCCGCGCGTGCTGCTGACGACGGTGACCTTCGAGGAAGACGGGGTTCAGACCAAGCTGCGCCTGACCTGGGTGCCCCATGACTCGAGCGAGGCCGAGATCGCCTGCTTCGCCGCCGCGATGGACGGCATGGACAAAGGCTGGGGCGCCGGCATGGAGCTGCTCGCCGAGCTGCTGGCCGAACTGCAGGCGTGAGGCTGGGGGGCGGATGCGGCGGCGCGACGTGAGGCTGTCGTTTTGATGGGTCTCGTTGCGGCGCGATCGATCCGAGATGACCTGGTGCGGGCGGCGGGACTCGAACCCGCACGGCCAAGAGGCCATTGGATTTTAAGTCCAAGTACGTGTATCGTAACCTATTGAATTAAATTATAAAAAGAGACTCACAGGTGTGTATGTGTAAGAAAGTGTGTAAGCCGAAGGGGGATGCGGCTGCTTGAGAGCAGCCGCATGGAGACCGCCACAGGTTCGCCGAAAACGGCGGAGCGACGCCCCCTACGAGGACACAGCCACAGGCTCCTGTCGAGGTCGGGAAGCCTCTCTGGAATGGTATAATTGGGGTATGGAGGAGCACACCCCAAAGGACGAGCTACGCGTGGTGCCGGTAAAGGACACGGACCCAGCTATCGCCATGCTGCTTCGTGTCCTTGAGAGCACAGACCGGCATGAGCCGGTCATCGAGTAGCTACATTTCCGCCCACAAGGGCGGGATCTACCCCGCCAATTGGTCGCACCGCGACAATGTTCAATTGGCGGGGCACTATTTCGCCGAAATCGGCGCAAGGCGTTGATACGCCTTGATACTTTTTCCGCGCGCGTTGTCGGGCATTCGCCCGACCCCGATCCTTCTCCCTCACTCTCCGTGGCTTTATCAAGTCCACTACAAGCTCGGGCTTCGCATCCCTCGGCTCCCTGCTATCGCGGGCGGGAGCCGAGCGCTGCTCGGGTTCCGTCCGCCACGTCGCGCGTACTATCGTCGGCGCTCCGTGTCGTCCGTCACCAGAAGTATCGGGGTCGGGCGACGCGGAGCTGTTTCCAAAAAATCGCTCCTCTGCGAGAGAGCGATTTTTTGGACATCTCCGGCACCGACAACGCGCGCGGGACTGGTTGCCTAAAGGCTTTCCCGTGTTGCCAGCCAGCCGGCTGGCGGGTGCGCACGTGCGCACCTACGAATAGTTCGCCAAAGGGCGAACCATACTTTTTCTTACACGTGCCCCTGCGGAGGGCAGGGGTTCCATACGACTTCTTCTGTCACGCTCTCGGGTCGCTCCAGTGTACCGACCGCAGAAAAAAGTAAACCCACTCTGCAAAGCTCCGGGGTTGACTTTTTTCCTTATACGGCCGGTCCCTTTCGCACCCGATCGAGAGCGTGACAGGCTTTCGAGATTACCCGTTCTAAGCTATCGCTCATGAGCAAATGCACACGAACGTATCTCGTGGATGTCGTTGACGCCGAGGCGTACTACGGCGTCTGGGAGACCTGGGAGATTCAGGCTCCCAACAAAGACGCGGCGCGAACCGTCGCGCAGGAGCGTCTTGAGCGGCAGTGCCGAAGGCGGCTCTTTGGTCTCTTGCCGCCACGAGCAAAAGGCTCGTTTGTGGTCGGACACCATATCCGCCACAGGCGCTAAGCGGCACGACGCCCCGCCAGATGGCGGGGTTTTGTCGTGTGCAATCGCGAGCGTGACAGGCTTGCGAACTCGCGCATTGCGAGATTATTGGTATAATTACTTCACTATGGATAGTGACAAGAAAAACGATTTCTCGAAGATCCTCGATGCCATTGACGCACTCGCGCAGTCGACGGCCAAGGGATTTGGAGCCGTGGACAAACGCATCAGCGCGCTTGAGCATCGCATCGGCAGCTTGGAGCACCAAGTTGGCATGCTGAAGGAAGACGGTCGCACGCTTCGGGTCAAAGTAGACGCGTTGCCCGACGAGATCGGCGACAGGATCGATGCCACCTACGGCAAAATGCTCAACGAGCACGAGGATCGCATCAGGGCCCTCGAAGCGGCGTAAGCGGCATCGAAGAAAGACGCCCGCCATCTGGCGGGCTTTTTTCGTGCTCGCCTAACGGCGAAATGAAGCAGCCCGAAAGTACCTTCGGCAGATGTTTCATCATACCCAAGACCCACCCGCCCCCGAGGTGCTCACGGAGAGGAAGCGAACCGATTGCCGCAAAGCCATAGCCATTGCCGCTATCGGTTCGCCCCTCCGCTCACGCTTCATTTCTCTGCGGCGATACGATTGCGATATCGTTGCACGCAACCACATCACAATCGTATCGCCGCAGTCCACGCTGACTGCCGTGGTCAGAGCGTGGGGTGGAGAGCGTCTCTCGCCTTGCCCATGATACCAACCATCCGTCGCGGTAAACCCGTCGCTCTGCTCAGGGTTGACAGCTCCGGCGACCTGGTTGGTGCTCGCATGGTCGGCGAGACACGCTCTCGCTTGGTCGATTTATCCGCCCAAAGCCAATTCGCGTATGTCGTATCTCAAAGATCTTCGCGCCGAGCTTAATGCGCTCTTTGTCGATCTCCTTCCGGATGTGCCGGAGGAGAAGCGAGACGTTGTCGTTGACGCTGCTGTTGACGGTGCGTATCAGAGCTACAAGAACGGTGTCGCCAAGGGCAAAGAGACCCCGGCGAAATCGGCTCCTCGACGAGCCAGCGCGACGACGAAACGTCGTCAGTCGCCCCGCAAGTAGCCTTGCGGCGAATGCCCCGCCAGATGGCGGGGCTTTTTCGTGTTCGCCACGAGGAGACTCAGGTTTGAACCTTCTCCTCGGGTGAGCGCCGCTATGCGGCGTCTCATTTTTCCTGCCCCGCTTCGCGGGGGAGACCTTCCCGCTTTTCCCATTGTACTTCGGCAGCGTCGCCGTCAAGTCCGCGTTGCTCCCCTTGACCGCTCCTTTCCTGCCTTCGTGTTTCCAACGCTCAAGCGGGGAAGGTCGATTGCAAGTCCTCGCACTAGAGTCGCATGTTACGAGGCGTTTAGCACCATAGAGGTATGCACAAATACACCATCGACGTTGTGGAGCGGTACTTTGCCGCCCTTGAGGTGGAAGCAGAAAGCAAATCCGATGCGGAGTACCAAGCGACCCAAGCGTACCGCGAAGGTCGCATTGAGTGGCGTGTCGATCAGCCGGAGTTTGAAGTTGTTTCTGTGGAGGAGGAGCCTGCTTGAGAGCGGCTGGGACGAGCAGCGACGGAGAATTCGCACGGAAGAACGCCTCGTACCCACGGGGCATTCTTCTCGTTTCATTTGAACAGAAGGAAAACGCGCCTGCACAGCGATCAGCAGGCGCGCGGGGCGGGCTATAGCCCACCCGCCAGTTTCTTCAGCAGTGCTTCATCGGCACTGTGCGGCTTGAAGCCATCGGGCACGTCGGGCGCATAGACGAAGCAGCTCCGCGCAAGCGCGGGGAGCATCTTCTCGGTTCCGGAGCGACCGGGCTCATCACCGTCAAAGAGGACGGTGACGTGTGTGACGCCGCGTCCAGCGAGAAGCTCGATTTGCTGGCGCGACATCGAGCGGCCCATTGGTGAGACCACCGATACGCCAAGCTCATGGAGCCGGAACACCGACCAGTAGCTTTCGACAAGCACCACCGACGCGACCGGATCAGGAAGGCGGTGGACATTGAAAAGCTCCAATTGCTTGTGGAACTGCTTGGGCAAGAGGTATCGCGGGACATCGTCCGGCGGTTCCTCGTCTGCCCAGCGTCCGGCATAGGCGACAAGCTCGCCTCCGGCGTTATGGATCGGGATCGCAACGCGGTTCTTCATGATGCCGCGCCCACAAAATCCGAGACCGAAGGTCTCGATCGTCGCCTGTGACACGCGAGCGGTGAGGTAGGGGTGGTCGGGGTCGAGCTTCAGTGCAAAGCCAAGGGGGCTGTTCGCAGTCGGTTGCTCGATAGCCTCGTTGTCTTCATCTTCCTCCGTCTCGTCAGGTGGTTCTTCAGGCGGAGCTTCGTCCACCTCGGGAGGAGTATCCTTTGCCGCCGCTCCCTTGGAACGCCGTGACGGAACCCTCGGCTCGCGAGCGGGCTTTTCTCCCTTGGGCGGTGCGGTCGGGATGTCACAGATCTCCGCGACGGTGATCGCCGCCTCGCGCGCATCAACGTCGTCGCTTTGCATCACAAAGTCGATGACATTGCCGTGTGCGTCACAGCCGAAGCAGTTGAACAAGCGGCGTTCGAGATTGACCTTAAACGAGCCTTTCCGTTCACGATGGAACGGACAGAGCGCGGAGCGCTGCGGCCCGTCGCCTTTTAGGGCAACGCCATAGTGTGCGAGCACTGCCGCAAAGTCGGCGTGCTCGCGGACGTACTTGATATCGACACGTTGTGCTGGCACGGCAGTGCTCCTCTCGTTCGTGTGGTTGCGAAATGAACGGAACAAGTATCCGCGCATATCATAGTATAGATTTGTGTATACAAACAAGATGGTGTGTAAGGATTGTGTAATTGTTGTTGTGTATACTGGTCTCGTTTAGCACACAACGTACCTATTACTCCGTGCTTCAAAGTCAGCGTCGTCTCACTGTTGCCTCTCACCACACTCGGGACATGGCTGCACCCGAGCTTAGGAGCTTTACACACGGTTCACGAGCTTGGGCGCGTTCGACGGC
>JAKSDN010000714.1 GCA_022360075.1 Kiloniellales bacterium
AAAAGCCGGCTTCAATCCAGCCCCAGCACGTCCTTCATCGTGTGGAGCCCCGGCCCCTTGTCGCGGGCCCAGAGCGCGGCCTTGATGGCGCCGCGGGCGTAGATCGCCCGGCTCGAGGCCTTGTGGGTGAGCTCCAGGCGCTCGCCTTCGGTGGCGAAGATCACCGAGTGGTCGCCGACCACGTCGCCGCCGCGCAACCCGGCGAAGCCGATGTCGCCCGCGCGCCGGGCGCCGGTATGGCCGTCGCGCGCCCGGGCGGCCACCGTGTCGAGATCGACCCCGCGCCCAGCCGCCGCCGCCCGTCCGAGGCCGAGCGCCGTGCCCGAGGGCGCGTCGACTTTGTGCTTGTGGTGCATCTCGACGATCTCGATGTCGTAGTCCGGGTCGAGGGCCCGGGCGACCTGCTCCACCAGGGACATCAGCAGGTTGACGCCAAGACCCATGTTCGGCGCGTAGACGATGCCCGTGCGCTCGGCCGCCTGGCGCAGCTTGGCTTCCTCCTCCGCGCCGAGCCCTGTCGTGCCGATGACGTGGATCGTGCCGGCTTCGGCGGCCAAGGCGGCGTGGGCGGCCGTGGCGGCCGGCACGGAGAACTCGATCACCGCGTCCGCGCGCGCGATCAGCGCGGCCGCGTCGTCCTCGACCTGCAAGCCGAGGGACCCGAGGCCGGCGAGCTCCCCCAGGTCGCGACCGAGCGCAGGCGACCCTGCGGGCTCGGTCCCGCCGACAAGCTCGCAGCGCTCCGATTCCTGGGTCGCTTGGATCACCATGCGTCCCATCCGGCCCGAGGCGCCCAGAACGCCGATCTTGAGTTGCGCCATCGCCCCTTCCTCCCCGTCGATCGTAACCGATCCAATGCGGGGTTTAGCACGGCGCCGGCGATGGAAGAAAGGCAGCGCGCCGGCTTGACGCCCACGCTGCGCTTTGGCTTGCTCTCCAGCGCAGGCAGGCATGAGTGACCCATCCAGCAACAAGGACGGCTTCCACGCGCTCTGGCCGACCACGCTTTTGCGGCGGCGGCTGCCCGGGGCGGCAAACGCGAACAAGGAGCTGCTGCGCCTGATCCGCGCGCTGGAAGCGGACCATGCGGCGCTGACCACCGATTACCGCAGCGACAACCTGCTGGTCCTGGACAACCCCGCGGTCGGCTGGCTGAAGGACTGCATCAACAAGACCGTGATCGATTACCTGCGCCATCAGGGCCTCGACTACCCGGTCAACTGGTCGCTGCACGGCTGGGCCAACATCAACCGGCTCGGCGACTACCACGACCCGCACAACCACCCGCACGCCTATCTGAGCGGCACCTACTACGTCGCGGTGCCGCAGGCCCGCGCGGCGCTGAAGAGTCGCGCCGACGTGCGGCCCGGCTGCATCACCTTCTACGACCCGCGCGGCGCGACGAACATGGGCGCGATCCGCGGCGACGGCGAGATCGAGGCGGAATACACGGTTCGTCCCGAGCCCGGCCTGATCCTGCTCTGGCCCGCCTTCCTGAAGCACTTCGTGCATCCCAACCTGTCCGACGAGGAGCGCGTTTCCATCAGCTTCAACGCGATGCTCAAGTGGTCGGACGCCTACCTGCCGCAGCAATCATGAGCGATACGCCAGCGGTCACGATCCGCCTTGCGAAGCCGGAGGATGCACCCGAAATCATCCGGCTCATCGACGCGCTCAACACCTTCGTCGAGGACCCGCCGACCGATCTGACGCCCGACGACATCCGCCGCGACGGCTTCGGCCCGAATGCCTGGTTCGTCTGCTTCCTCGCCGAGCGCGACGACGAGGCCATCGGCTATGCCCTGGTCCATCCGGCCTTCAGCATCGAACGCGGCGGGCGCGGCCTGCACCTGGCCGACCTCTATGTGGAGGATGACCTGCGCGGCCAGGGAGTCGGCCGCGCCTTGATGGCCAGGGTCGCCCGGCATGGCAAAGATCTCGGCGCCCTATGGCTGGCCTGGGACGTCTGGACCAAGAACGATTCGGCCAGAGCCTTCTACGAAAGGCTTGGCGCGAAAATCAATGACGAAGTCGTCGAGATGTTGCTGGAAGGGGAAGAGCTCGAAGCCCTAGCAAAGGGCCAAGACTGAGAGAGCCGACGCACAAGCAGCTCTACTCCGTCAAATCCTCCCAGAACTCCTTCACCCTTGCGAAGAAGCCGTGGGACTCCGGCGAGTGCTTGCGGGCGTCGCTCTCTTCCTCGAAAGCGCGCAGCAG
>JAKSDN010000007.1 GCA_022360075.1 Kiloniellales bacterium
CGCAAGTGGAGCCTCGTGCGCCAGGAGCCGGGACCGCGCCTGATGGCCGTCAACGCCGACGAGGGCGAGCCCGGCACCTTCAAGGACCGTTACTACCTGGAGCGCAAGCCACACCAGTTCCTGGAGGGCATGCTGATCGCCGCCTGGGCGGTCGAGGCCGAAGCGATTTACCTCTATTTACGCGATGAGTACCCGGCCGCGCGCGAGATCCTGTTGAAGGAGATCGCCGCGGTGGAAGCGGCCGGCCTTGCACCGCACACGAAGGTCCACCTGCGGCGCGGCGCCGGCGCCTACATCTGCGGCGAAGAGTCGGCGATGATCGAGTCGATCGAGGGCAAGCGTGGCCTGCCCCGCCACCGACCGCCCTACGTCGCGCAGGTCGGCATCTTCGGCCGCCCCACCCTCGTGAACAATGTCGAGACCCTCTTTTGGGTCCCGGAGATCCTGCACAAGGGCGCGGCCTGGTTCGCCGATCAGGGCAAGAACGGCGGCAAGGGCCTGCGCAGCTACTCGGTCTCGGGCCGGGTCAAGGAGCCGGGCGTGGTCCTGGCACCGGCCGGCTCATCCGTGCGCGAGCTGATCGAAGACTACTGCGGCGGCATGGCCGAGGGCCATGTCTTCAAGGGCTATCTGCCCGGCGGCGCCTCGGGCGGCATCCTGCCCGCGGCCATGGGCGATCTGCCGCTCGATTTCGGCAAGCTCGAAGAACACGGCAGCTTCGTCGGCTCCCACGCCGTGGTGGTGCTGTCCGACCAGGACGACATGAAGGACGTCGCGCTCAACCTGATGCGCTTCTTCGAGGACGAGAGCTGCGGCCAATGCACGCCCTGCCGCAACGGGACAGAGAAGGCGGTGAAGATCATGAGCGGTACGTGGGATCAGCCGCTGCTCGAAGAGCTGGCGCTGGTCATGCGCGACGCCTCGATCTGCGGCCTCGGCCAGGCCGCTTCGAACCCGGTGACTTCGGTGCTGAAGTTCTTCCCCGAGGATCTCGCACGATGAACGCAAGCCCAAGGAGCGGCGCATGAGCGAGCTTATCGCCTTCACGCTGAACGGACAGACGGTCGAGGCCCTGGAGGGCGAGACCATCTGGCAGACCGCCGAGCGGCTCGGCATCGAGATCCCACACCTTTGCTATGCGCCGGAGCCGGGCTACCGGCCCGACGGCAACTGCCGCGCCTGCATGGTGGAGATCGAGGGCGAGCGCGTGCTCGCGGCCTCCTGCATCCGCCAGCCGAGCCCCGGCATGGTGGTCAACACCGCCTCGGAGCGCGCCAAGAAATCGCGCGAGCTGGTCTTCGAACTGCTGGTCGCCGACCAGCCGGCGCGCACGGTTGCCCACGATCCGGAGAGCAAGTTCTGGAACTGGGCCGACAGAGTCGGCGTCGCCGAGAGCCGCTTTCCCGGCCGTGCCGAGGTCACGCCCGACCCGAGCCATCCGGCCATGCGGGTCAACCTCGACGCCTGCATCAACTGCAACCTCTGCGTCCGCGCCTGCCGCGAGGTCCAGGTCAACGACGTCATCGGCATGGCGTATCGCGGCGCCGGCGCCAAGGTCTCGTTCGATTTCGACGACCCGATGGGCGACAGCACCTGCGTCGCCTGCGGCGAGTGCGTCCAGGCCTGCCCGACCGGCGCCCTCATGGAAGCCAGCCTGCTCGACGACAAGGGCACGCGGGTCAACTTCGAGGACCGCACGGTGAACTCGGTCTGCCCCTACTGCGGCGTCGGTTGCCTGATCGAGGCCAA
>JAKSDN010000442.1 GCA_022360075.1 Kiloniellales bacterium
ATCACCGAGATCGACAAGTACCGCAAGGAGCTGGACACGGCGGCGAAGGAACAGGGCTATCGCGTCACGCTGCTCAGCTTCTTGATCAAGGCCAGCGTCTCGGCGCTCAAAACCCACTGGGAGGTCAATTCCTCGATCCACCCGGACGGCGACAAGCGGATCCGCAAGCACTACTACAACGTCGGCTTCGCCGCCGACACGCCGAACGGGCTGGTCGTGCCGGTGATCAAGGAGGCCGACCGTAAGGGGATCGTCGAGATTTCCAAGGAGCTTGGCGAGCTCAGCGCGAAGGCGCGCAAAGGCGAGCTGAAGAGCGACGAAATGAAGGGCGCGAGCTTCACCATCTCCTCGCTGGGCGGCATCGGCGGCACCTCCTTCACGCCGATCGTCAACGCGCCCGAGGTGGCGATCCTCGGCGTCACCCGTTCGAAGATGGCGCCGGTTTGGGATGGCGAGCAGTTCGTGCCGCGTAACATGCTGCCGCTTTCGCTGAGCTACGACCACCGAGCGATCGACGGCGCGCTCGCCGCGCGCTTCTGCGCGACGCTGAAACACCTGCTCGGCGACGTCCGCCGGATCATCCTGTGAGGGGGCCGAGGTCATGGTGGCGATAGAGGTCAAGGTCCCGGACATCGGCGACTTCTCCGATGTCCCCGTGATCACGGTGATGGTCGGCCCCGGCGACACGGTGGCCGTGGAAGACCCGCTGATCGAGCTGGAGAGCGACAAGGCGACGATGGAGGTGCCTTCGCCGGTCGCCGGCAAGGTGATCGATCTGATGGTGGCCGAGGGCGACAAGGTCTCCGAGGGCAGCCTGATCCTCAGGATCGAGGCGGAAGGCGAGGCGGCCGAGGCCGCGCCGGCGGTCTCGGAGGAAGGCACGCCGGCGACCGCGGAGCCGGCCGGCTACGGATCGGCCGCCGGGGTGCACGAGACCATCGAGGTCAAGGTGCCCGATATCGGCGACTTCTCCGACGTTCCGGTCATCACGGTCATGGTCGCGCCGGGCGACGAGGTCGCGGCGGAAGACCCCTTGATCGAGCTCGAGTCCGACAAGGCGACGATGGAGGTGCCGGCGCCCGCCGCCGGCAAGGTGGTGGAGATCGCGGTCAAGGTCGGCGACACCGTTTCCGAGGGCTCGCTGATCCTGACGCTCTCGACAGGACAGGCCGCCAAGCCGGCCGCCGCACCGGCCGCGCCGCCGGCCCCGGCCGCGCGCCCGACCGCGCCGGTGCAAGGCGACATCCACGCCGAGATGCTGGTGCTGGGCTCCGGCCCCGGCGGCTACACGGCCGCCTTTCGGGCCGCCGATCTCGGGCTTCAGACCGTGCTGGTCGAGCGCAACCCGACCCTGGGCGGCGTCTGCCTGAACGTCGGCTGCATCCCCTCCAAGGCCCTGTTGCATGCGGCGAAGGTGATCACCGAGGCCGAGGAGATGGCCCATTTCGGCGTCAGCTTCGGCCGGCCCAAGATCGACGTCGATGCCCTGCGCGGTTGGAAGGAGAGCGTGGTCAAGAAGCTGACCGGCGGCCTTTCCGGCCTCGCCAAGGGGCGCAAGGTGCAGGTCGTCGAGGGCACAGGCCAGTTCGCCTCGCCGAATTTGCTGCGGGTCACGACGGCGGACGGCGAGAAGACGGTCAGTTTCGACCAGTGCATCGTCGCCGCCGGCTCCGAGCCGGTCGAGCTGCCCTTCATCCCGCACGACGATCCGCGCGTGATCGATTCCACCGGGGCTTTGGAACTCGCCGACATCCCCAAGCGTCTTCTCGTGTTGGGCGGCGGGATCATCGGCCTGGAGATGGGCTGCGTCTACGACGCGCTCGGCGCGAAGATCACCGTCGTCGAGCTGATGGACCAGATCATTCCCGGCGCCGACAAGGACATCGTCAAGCCGCTGCACAAGCGCATCGAGAAGCGCTACGAGAACATCTTCCTCAAGACCAAGGTGACGGCGGTCGAGGCGCAGAAGTCCGGCCTCAAGGTCACCTTCGAGGGCCCGGACGGCGTCTCGACGGATACCTTCGACAAGGTGCTGGTCGCCGTCGGCCGCCGCCCGAACGGCAGGATGATCGGCCTCGAGAACTCCGGCGTTGCGGTCGACGAGCGCGGCTCCATCGCCGTCGACAAGCAGATGCGCACCAACGTGCCGCACATCTTCGCGATCGGCGACGTGGTCGGCCAGCCGATGCTGGCGCACAAGGCGGTGCATGAGGGCAAGGTCGCCGCGGAAGTCGCCGCCGGCCACAAGCGCGCCTTCGACGCCCGCGTCATCCCCTCGGTCGCCTACACCGATCCCGAAGTGGCCTGGGTCGGCCTGACCGAGAGCGAGGCCAAGGCCAAGGGCGTGAAGGTCGGCAAGGGCGCCTTCCCCTGGGCCGCCTCGGGCCGGTCGCTTTCGCTGGGCCGGGACGAGGGTATGACGAAGGTGCTGTTCGACGAAAGCACGGACCAGGTGATCGGCGCCGGCATCGTCGGCCCCAATGCCGGCGACTTGATCGCGGAAGTGGCCGTTGCCATCGAGATGGGCTGCGATGCCACCGATATCGGCCACACGATCCATCCTCATCCCACGCTCTCGGAGACGGTCAACTTCGCCGCCGAGATGTTCGAGGGCACCATCACCGACCTCATGCCGCCGAAGAGGAAGAAGTGATGCGAGGTCGGGCGAGGCGCCGAGCCGGCCTTGCCCGCCGCTAATTCGTCCGCACGGCGTCGATCGTCGCGGACCAACAAGACCGCCGCATCGATGGTGATAGACGGCGGAGATCAGGCGCAGGGCGCCAAAAATGGAGGAGGCTCAAACATGAGCGACAGCGTCTACAAGGTCATCGAACTGGTCGGCACGAGTTCCGAATCCTGGGAGCAGGCGGCGGTCAATGCCGTTGAGCGTGCCAGCAAGACACTGCGCGACCTGCGCGTCGCCGAGGTGACGTCCCAGGACGTGGTCATCGAGGACGGCAAGGTGAAGGCCTTCCGCACCAAGCTCAACCTGTCGTTCAAGTTCGAAGACTGACCGCGTCGTCCCGGGCCCGTTCGCATCTTTCCGCGGGCGGACCCGGGATTTCGAGAGAAAGACTGAAGAGGCCTTCGTAGCGCGATGGCGAAGAAGCGGATTCTCGTCCTGGGCGGCGGCTTTGCCGGAGTCTATGCGGCACGTGCCTTGCGCAAACGCCTCGGCTGGGACTACGAGATCGAGCTGGTCAACGACGTCAACTACTTCGTCTTCCAGCCCTTTCTGCCCGAGGTCGCCGGCGGCCTGATCAACAGCGCCGACGCGGTAACGCCGCTCAGGGACCTGCTCAAGGGCATCCACTTCCGCAAGGCCGAGGTGCGTTCGATCGATCTCGATAGCCGGACGGTCACGGTCGTTCAGGGCACCCGCCGCCGTCTGATTCCCATCGCCTGCGACCATCTTGTGATCGCGCTCGGCCAGCGGGTCGATCTTGGCCGGCTGCCGGGGATGAACGAGCATGCCTTCTGGGTGAAGAACCTGGCCGATGCGCATGAGCTGAGGAACCATGTGATCGACTGCCTGGAGCATGCCGACGTCACCACGGACAGCGAGGCGCGCGAGCGGCTACTCAATTTCGTGGTGGTCGGTGCCGGTTTCTCGGGCGTCGAGACGGTCGGCGAGATCAAGGAGCTGATCGACGGCGTCATCGCCAACTATCCGAACATCGGGGCGGAAGAGATCAGCGTTTATCTGGTGGAGTTCGCGCCGAGAATCCTCAACGAGCTGCCGGAGCCGCTTGCGGCTTATGCGCAGCAGAAGCTCGAGCAGCGCGGCGTTGAGGTCCGCCTTGGCGTCGGCACCGTGTCCGCGACAGCGCGCCGGCTGACCTTGACCGATGGCTCGACGATCCGCTCCAACACCATCGTCGCCACGGTCGGCAACGTCGCCCATCCGCTGGTCGAAGGCCTGGGGCTGGAGCTCGACAAGGGCAAAATCGTCGTGGATCGCTTTCTCCGCGCCAAGGGCCGCGAGGACGTGTGGGCCGTGGGCGACGTCGCCCTCATCCCCTTGGTCGATTCGCCGTCGCATCGCGACGACTACGCGCCGCCGACGGCCCAGTTCGCCGTCCGCGAGGGCGGACATGTCGCGCGCAACTTGGCCCGCGGCGAGCTGGGCGGCGAGCTGCTGCCTTTCAGCTATGAATCGAAAGGCTCTCTCGCGTCGCTGGGCGGCCGGCGTGCGGTCGCCCTGCTGTTCGGCTTGCGGCTTTCCGGATTCATCGCCTGGCTGATCTGGAAGGCCTTCTACCTGTCGTTTCTGCCCGGCTTCGCGACCCGGGTTCGCGTGCTGGCAAATTGGGTGCTGGCCGCGGTGCTGCCGCGCAACACCGTGCAGATCCAGCAGGCCAATCGCCCGGCCACGCGCTACTACCATTTCAGCAAGGACGACGTCGTCTTCGAGCCGGGCATGATCGCGCAGGGCTTCTACGTCGTGATTGAAGGCAGCTTCGAGCTCACTATCGAGGGCGACGGCGAGACGGGCGGTGAGCCGATCGTGAAGACCTTCGGACCGGGCGATCACTTCGGCGAGCGGGTGATCCTGGGCGAGGGCCTGCGCACCGGCGCGGTGCGCGCGCTCGAGGACTCGATAGTGCTGATCGTCAGCCGGGACGGATTCGAGCGTTTCGCCAGTGCCTTTCCGGTGTTGCGCGAGTACTTCGAGAACTACATCCCGCGCCACTTCCCGACCCGGGCCACGCGCGTGCCCGAAGAGCCGGCGACCTGAGGGATCGGCCGGGATGTCAGCGCGGGGCGAGAGCGGCCAACTGATCGCGTTTCCGTCTCGGAAAGGACCCTGAGATGGAGTTCGACGCGCTCATCCTCTCGCGCATCCAGTTCGCCTTTGTCGTGAGCTTCCACATCGTCTTCCCCTCCTTCACGATCGGTCTGGCGTCCTATCTCGCTGTGCTCGAGGGGCTTTGGCTGAAGACCCGCAACGAGCACTTCAAGGCGCTCTACCAGTTCTGGCTCAAGGTCTTCGCGGTCGCCTTCGGCATGGGCGTGGTCTCCGGCGTGGTGATGAGCTTCCAGTTCGGCCAGAACTGGAGCCGCTTCAGCGATGCCACCGGGCCCATCCTCGGGCCGCTGCTGAACTACGAGGTGCTGACGGCCTTCTTCCTCGAGGCGGGGTTCTTGGGGGTCATGCTGTTCGGCTGGGGCCGTGTCTCGGAGAAGGTGCACTTCTTCGCGACGCTCATGGTCGCGGTCGGCACGCTGATCTCGACCTTCTGGATCCTCTCGGCCAATAGCTGGATGCACACGCCGGCCGGCTTCGAGCTGCGCGACGGCATCTTCTATCCGACCGACTGGTTCGCGGTCGTCTTCAACCCCTCGTTTCCCTATCGTCTGACCCACATGGTGACGGCGGCCTATCTGACCACGGCCTTCGTCGTGCTCGGGGTCGCCGGCTGGCATCTGATCCGCAGCCACATCGTCGAGCGTGCGAAGATCATGATGCGCATGGCGCTCGGCCTGATCGTGATCCTGGCGCCGCTGCAGGTCCTGATCGGCGATCTACACGGGATCAATGTGCTCGAGCACCAGCCGGTCAAGATCGCCGCCATGGAGGGGCATTGGGAGACCAAGCGGGGCGCGCCCTTCGTCGTTTTCGGCCTGCCCGACGAGCAGGCTGAGGAGAACCGGTTGGAGCTCGCCATCCCCTATCTCGGCAGCTTCATCCTTACCAGAGACTTCCTCGGCGAGGTGAAGGGTCTGAAGGATTGGCCGGCCGAGGAGCGGCCGCCGGTCTTCATCGTGTTCTGGGCCTTCCGGGTGATGGTCGGGCTCGGCCTGCTGATGGTCGCGACCGGTGCCGTTGGGGCCCTTCTCTGGTGGAAGGGACGGCTCTTCGAGTCCCGCTGGTTCCTGCAGTGGGTGCGTGTGATGTCGCCTTCGGGCTTCATCGCCATTCTCGCCGGCTGGTTCACGGCGGAGGTCGGCCGCCAGCCCTACGTCGTCTACGGTCTCATGCGCACAGCCGATGCCGTCTCGCCGGTCGCGGCCGGCGCCGTCGGTCTGTCATTCCTGCTCTTCGCGGTCACCTACACCGTCGTCTTCGCTGCCGGCATCTACTACATCCTGCGCCTGCTGCGCAAAGGCCCGGTCGACGCGACCGTGCTGTCGCTCACGGACCTCTACCGCCGTGCGGCGCGGCCCCTCGGCGAGCGCGGCGGGGCGCGGCTGGAGGCTGGGGAGTAGGTATGTCCGAGGACTTGACGCTCTTCTACGCCGCGGTCCTGCTGGTCGGGATCTTCCTCTACGTCCTGCTCGACGGATTCGATCTCGGGATCGGCATTCTCTATCCGCTGGCGCCCACGGGCGATGCCCGGACCGTGATGATGAACTCGGTGGCGCCGGTCTGGGATGGCAACGAGACCTGGCTCGTGCTCGGTGGCGTCGGCATGCTGGCCGCCTTTCCGCTCGCCTACTCGGTGCTGCTCTCGGCCTTCTACGTGCCGTTGTCGATCATGCTGATCGCCCTGATCCTGCGCGGCGTCGCCTTCGAGTTCCGCATCAAGGCCGCGGGCGAGCGCAAGTACTGGAGTGCAGCCTTCTTTCTCGGCTCGGCCTGCGCCGCCTTCATGCAGGGCGCTGTCCTGGGCGCCTTCCTCGATGGCGTGACCGTCGTCGACCGCGCCTTCGCCGGTGGGCCCTTCGACTGGCTCACCTGGTTCAGCGCCTTCACCGGTCTCGGCGTGATGGCCGGTTACGCCTTGCTCGGCGCGACCTGGCTGATCATGAAGGCGGAGGGCGCGCTGCAGGACTGGGTCTATCGCATCACACCAAGCATCGTGGTGGTCGTCGCGCTCTTCATGCTGGCGATCAGTCTCTGGACACCGCTGCGATACCAGGCGGTTGCCGAGCGCTGGTTCAGCTTCCCCAATATCCTGCTCCTCGGCTGGGTGCCGATTGCCTGCGTCTTGGCGCTCTGGCGGCTCTGGGAGGGCCTCGCGCGCAAGGAGGAGCTTTCGCCCTTTCCGCTGACGGCTTTGCTGTTCCTGCTCGGCTTTCTCGGCCTGATCATCAGCCTCTGGCCCTACGCGATACCGCCTTCGACCACCATCTGGCAGGCCGCCGCGCCCGCCGAATCCCAACGCTTCTTGCTGTTCGGTTTCGTCGTCCTGTTGCCGGTGGTCGTCATCTACACGATCTACTCCTACTATGTCTTCCGCGGGAAGTCCTCGCTCGCCGATGGCTATCACTGAAGCGGTGGCAGGTGCGATGACAGCGGAACAGTCCGATACCAACGAAGTCGTGCTGATCGACGACGATCCGGACGTGCTGGCCGGCGTCGGACAGCTCCTGCGGCTCGCCGATTTCTCGGTGACCACGCTCGGCTCCGGCGCGGGCATCCACGACCAGTTGGGCTCGGATCGCCTGGGCGCGATCGTCTCCGACATCCGCATGCCCGACATCGACGGCCTGTCTCTTCTCGAAGAGGTGCGCTTGGTCGACTCCGACCTGCCGGTGATCCTGATCACAGGTCACGGCGACGTGCCGATGGCAGTCGAGGCCATGCGCAACGGCGCCTACGACTTCATCGAGAAGCCCTTCTCCTCGGAACGCCTCGTCGGATCGGTGAAGAAAGCGGTCGAGAAGCGGGCGCTTACGGTCGAGAACCGACGGCTGCGCCAGGAGCTCGCGAGCGCCTCGGGCATCGAGTCGATCCTGCGCGGCCAGTCGCCCGGTATTGCGGCGCTGCGCCAGCAGGTCCAGCGCTGCGCCGGGACCGAGGCCGACGTCTTGATCTACGGCGAGACGGGCACGGGCAAGGAGCTCGTGGCGCGCTGCCTGCACCAGTTCAGCCGGCGCAGCAAGGGTCAGTTCGTCGCCATCAACTGCGCCGCGCTGCCGGAGACGCTGCTGCAGAGCGAGTTCTTCGGCTACGCGGCCGGCGCCTTCACCGGCGCG
>JAKSDN010000419.1 GCA_022360075.1 Kiloniellales bacterium
AGCGGGATGTAGACCACCACCACGTTGCGCGGCAGCGATTCGAGGTACTCCATCCCTCCTTCGCTGGCCACGGCCTTGGCGCGCCGCCTAATCATCGGTGCCTCCCTGCTGCCATTTGCGGCGTTGCAATCCGAAATAGCTGAAGAGGATTGCCGCCAGGAGGAAGGGGATCATGGCCGTCGCGATCGCCGCACCCTCGCCGAGCGAGCCGCCGGTGATCGCCCGCTGATAGGAGAGCGTCGCCATCAGGTGCGTCGCGTTGAGCGGCCCGCCGCGCGTCATGACCCAGATGAGCTGGAAGTCGGTGGAGGTGAAGAGCACGGAGAAGGTCATCACGACGGCGATGATCGGCGTCAGGAGCGGAAAGGTGATGTGCCAGAAGCGCTGCCATTCGCTGGCGCCGTCGATCGTTGCCGCCTCGTAGAGCGACGGCGGGATCGTCTGCAGGCCGGCGAGCAGGGTGATCGCGACGAAGGGGATACCGCGCCAGATGTTGGCGGCGATGACCGACCAGCGCGCCGACCAGGGCTCGCCCAGGAAATTGATCGTATCTTCGAGCACGCCGAACTCGATGAGAGTCCAGGAGATCACGGAATCCTGAGAATCGTAGATCCACCAGAAGGCAAGCGCCGACAGGACGGTCGGCACGATGAAGGGCATCAGCACGATCGCCCTGAGGAAGGCCTTGAACGGCAGATGGCGGTTCAGAAGGATGGCCAGCCAGAGCCCGAGGGCGAATTTGATGATGCTGGCGACCACCGTGTAGAGAAAGGTGTTGAAGACGGAGAGCCAGAAGATGTGGTCGGCGAAGAGCCAGATGTAGTTGTCGAGGCCGACAAAGACACCCGGCCGCCCGACCTTGACATCGGTCAGGCCGATCCAGATGCCGAAGCCCAGGGGAAAGGTGAGAAAAAGCAGCAGCACCAGGCCCGCGGGCAACATGAAGACAAGCCCGAGGAAGTTCCGGTTGTGCCCCAAGCGCGCCATGAGGCCGATCTTGGGTGCCGCGCGGGCCTCCGAAAGTGTCGCCATTTCGCCTCGCCCGATGAGCCGGAGAAAATGGGATGAAAGGTCGGCGGCGCGCCCGGCCGGACGCGCCGCCGCAATCGGTCAGACCTTGTAGTAGCGCTCGGCGCGGCGCTGAGCGTCGGCCGCCGCCTCTTCGGGCGTCTTGGTGCCGAGCGCCGCTTCGGCCACCATGTTCACCACCACGAAGTCGGCGAAGACGCTGGACGCGGCATAGCCGAGCGAGCCCGCGTAGCTGAAGGGGATCGTCCGGTCCACCGTGTCCTTGAAGACCGCCCGCTTGGGATCCTCATCCCAGACCGGATTGTCGTCGTAGGCCCTCAGCGGGTGAGTCAGATAGCCGACCGAGCCCAGGAGATGGCTGTTGTACTGCTCGGCCTCCATCAACCAGGTGATCAGAGCCTTGCAGGCATTCGGATAGCTGGAATGCTGGTAGACCATCATCGGGAATTGGACGTGGTATTCCATCGGCCTGCCGACCGGCCCGACCGGATAATAGGCGTGGTCCATGTCGTTGGCGATTTCATCCATGCCCTCGCGCTGCGCGGCGGCGTAGATGGAGATGCCGTTGTTGGTCAGATGAACGGCACCCTGCAGGAAGGCCTTATTGTTGTGGCCATCGAGCCAAGAGGCCGTGCCGGGCGCAAAGTGCTTCTGCAGCGCGTTGACGTACTTCAGACCCTCGATCGTCTCTTTGCTGTTGATGACGACATTGTCGTTCTCGTCGACCAGCCTGCCGCCGTGCGACCATAGGATCCAATGGGTCCAAGCGTTGCCGTCGCCGCTGGCGTTGCCCAGAGCGAAGCCGCCGGGCGTGTCGTTCTTCGCGAGGCCTTCCATCAGCTTCAGGAAGCCGTCGGTGTCGGACGGGAAGGTTTCGAAGCCCGCCGCCCTGACCGAAGAGATCCGGTAGTTGATGTAGTTGCCGCTGAAGAAGTAGGGGATCGAGACCCACTTGTCGCCGCTCTTCGAGTACTCCTCGGCGATCGGGTACCAGCCGCCATACTTGCCGCCCAGGTAGTCGGCGACATCCTTCATATCGACCAGCTTGTCCGGATAGAGATGCGGGTCGGCATTGATCGTCCAGATGATATCCGGCCCCTTACCGATGCTGGCGGCGACCGCCGCCTTGGGCCGCAGATCCTCGAAGCCTTCGTTGTCGACCCGAATCTTGACATTCATGGCCTTCGAGAAGGCGTCGATCAGCGCCATGAAGGCCTCGTCCTCCGAGACCACGAAGCGCTTCCAGCGCAGCAGCCGGATCTCCGCACCATCCTCCGGCTGGAAGGGGCTCTCAGCGGCCCAGGCACGGGCAGCATCGAGCAACGCCGGCCCCGCAACCGCGCCAAGAGCGACTGCGCCACTCGTTTTCAGAACGTCTCGTCTCGTGAACCTCTTCATTTCAGTCTCCTCTGGCAGCTAGCGCCTCACTCGAACTTAGGGTCTCCACAATCGTGCCTGCTTGAAACCCCACCGGCACGTCAATGTCGGCTTCGAGAATAGCCGGGGCTGTTCATTCCAATGTCATTGCCGGGCTTGACCCGGCAATCCATCGAGGTCCGAGTCCGGGACCAAGATGGACCCTCGGGTCAAGCCCGAGGGTGACACCAATGAAAGAAGCGCAGCACCGGCTCATCGAAGCAACAGCATGTTTCTCTGCACCCACTCCTACGTCACCCGCTTCCCGCTTTCGGCGTCGAACAGATGGACGAGCTCCGGGATCGGTCGCAGCGTGATCGGCTGCCCCGGCCGGAAGTCGTGGCGTTCCTTGAACAGAACCTGGATCTCGGTGCCCGGCAGCTTGCAGGCCACGAGCGTCTCCGGGCCGGTCGGCTCCACCACGGCGATCTCGCCCACCACGCCCTCGCCGTCCGCCGCCAGGTTGAAGTTCTCCGGCCGCATACCGTAGGTGAGCCTCTGGCCATCGCGCGCCGGGGACGTCGGCGGCAGCGGCAGCAACATGCCGGAGTCCGAGCGCAGCGACGCGGTGCCGTTCGTCATCTCGACCTGGCCCTCGATCATGTTCATGGCCGGCGAGCCGATAAAGGTCGCAACGAAGGTGTTCTCCGGAAAGTCGTAGACCTCCAGCGGTGGGCCCGCTTGCTCGACGATGCCGTCGCGCATCACCACGATCTGATCGGCCATGGTCATGGCCTCGATCTGGTCGTGCGTGACGTAGACCGAGGTGCTCTGCAGGCGCAGATGCAGCTCCTTGATCTCGGTGCGCATCTGCACACGCAGCTTGGCGTCGAGGTTGGACAGCGGCTCGTCGAACAGAAAAACCTGCGGGTCGCGCACGATCGCGCGGCCCATGGCGACACGCTGGCGCTGGCCGCCGGAAAGCTGGCGCGGATAGCGCTCCAGGAACTCACCGAGATTGAGGATGTCGGCGGCCTGCTTGACCCGCTGGTCGATCGTCACCTGATCGACCTTGGCCAGCTTCAGGCTGAAGGCCATGTTGTCGTAGACCTTCATGTGCGGATAGAGCGCGTAGTTCTGGAACACCATGGCGATGTCCCGTTCCTTCGGCGGCATCATGTTGACGACGCGCCCGCCGATCGAGATCTCGCCTTCGGTGATCTCCTCCAACCCCGCGATCATGCGCAACAGGGTCGATTTTCCGCAGCCCGACGGGCCGACCAGGACCACGAAGGAGCGATCGGGGATATCGATGTCGACGCCGTGGATCACCTCGGTCGAGCCAAAGGACTTCCGCACACCGCGAATCTCGACGGATGCCATCTTTCCTCCCTAGAGCGCCAAATGGCTTGCCTTGGCTCGGCCTTGTTCTTGTTGAGGTTAGGTTAGCCTCCCGGTCGTTGGCCGTCCAGCGAACAATGTATACATTGTTCGCGCAGAGCCAATTCTTGGCAAAGGGGCCGAATGCCGGCTGCGCCGTCGGAATCGAGCGATAGTCAAGGTGCCCGACCGGCCTCGACGAAGTTCATGGACAATATTTAACCATAACATTATTGGTTAATATAACTCAAATATTCGTAGAAAAAATTCGACAAATCTGTAGAATAAAATCTAACTCGCAACATTCGAGATTAGGAATGGCAATTCACGCTCACTCATTGAAGCACGAGAAAACCATCCGGGTCGGCACGCCGATCGATCTCTCCCTTCTCTGTAGGGCGAAGATCGTCGGCCGGACTTTCGAGGAGGATCCGAAGCTCGACCTTCGCACGCCCTGGGGCACCCTGAACGGTATTCCCCTGTCGGTCCTCATCACCATGATGCAGCCGGACCAACGGCAAAGCGAAGCGGTCGAAGTGCTGATGCCCGCGAAGAAGGCCGCGGCCAGACCCATGCCGAAGCTGGTCTGACTCGTCAGGCGGCGCCATTGCGGCTCTCCGGCCGGCGGCCCCCCGGTCCAGACGCCGGCCGGAAACGCCATGCGTCAATCACGCCCGGACCTGCCACGCCCGGACCTGCCACGCCCGGACCTGCCACGCCCGGACCTGCGAACTGCCGATTTGCGGCTGCCCGATGATCTGCCATGATCGGCGCTCGGGTCAGGAGGGAGTGCGCATGCTGAAAGTCTGGGGCCGCAACAATTCGATCAACGTGCAGAAGGTCATGTGGTGCGTGGCCGAGCTCGGCTTGGCGCACGAGCGGATCGACCTCGGCGGCGCCTTCGGGGGCAACAGGGAAGACTGGTACCTCGAGATCAACCCCAACGGCTTGATCCCGGCTATCGACGATGACGGCTTTCGGCTCTGGGAATCGAACGCGATCGTGCGCTACCTGGCCGAAAAGCACGGCATGGGGAGCCTCTGTCCGAAGCCCTTCGAGCGCCGCGCCGTGGCCGACCAGTGGATGGAGTGGCAGGTGACGACGCTGCAGCCGCAGATGCACCCCGTCTTCTGGGGCTTGATCCGCACCGCGTCGGCAGATCGAGACATGCCCGCCATCGAGGCGGCCGCTCGGCAGCTCGGCGAGACCTTCGCCATCCTCGACCGGCAGCTCGCCGAGCGTCCCTACATTCTAGGCGACGAGCTCACTATGGCCGACATCCCGCTCGGCGCATCCAGCTATCGCTGGTACGCGCTCGATATCGAGCGGCCCGATTACCGGCATCTGCGTCGCTGGTACGACTCCCTGGCGCAGCGCGACGCCTTCGCACAGAACGTGATGATCCCCCTGACCTGACGAGCACGCTGGCGCGTCGCCCGGCTCGCGGTGGGGCGAGCGCGTCTCTCATGAGTCGCGCTTTCGCTTCAGCGTCGCGGTGACCATGCGGGCCATTCCGGTCAGGAGCTTGTTGCCGGTCGCACCGCCATCGCCCTGGATGTCGGCCGCGATGACGGCTTTCATCGCGTTGCTGTGGACCTCGATCGCCTCGAGCTGGACCGAGCCGGGGTCCTGCGCTTCGTCGATGTAGTCGCACAGCGAGCTGGCGATCGTGGAGATGAGCGGATAGCCGAAGGTCCCGGCCTGTCCTCTCAGGTCGTGGGCCAGGCGGTAGACGGCCTTCAGCGCTTCGATGGGGTCGTAGCCGCTCTTGGCCCTTTCGACGGCCGATTGCATGGCGAGCAAATCCCGGCGCGCGCAGTCGAGGAACTCGTAGCGCATCGACTCGATGGCCTCCGCGGCACGGCGTTCGATGGCCTCGAGATCCCAGCCCTGCCCCTTGACGACCTTGTGCTTCAGGAAGTCGGGCGGCTCGATGAAACTGCAGGCGGCCTTCGCGTCGGCGGGCGGCGCTCCGCTCTTTGGCTTAGTCATGATCGTCTCCTCCAGCAGCGCCCGTCTCTCGCCTGGCCGGAACGTTCGGGCCAGGCTCCGGGACGACGACTTCGTAGTCGTCGTTCTCCAACACGAGATCCTCGTTGCGGACAATGGCCTTTCCGCGGCGGTCCGGGCCCTCAAAGGGGCGGTCCCGCGTTCGGCGGTCGGGACCGAAGTAGGTCGTCGTCTGCACGAAGGTACGCGTGCTCTCGTAGAGCGAGACGATGCAGGCGTGAAGCCGCTTCGCGGAAACAGGCTTGACCAAAACGGCGTCAGCCCCCGCGTCGAAACGGGCGGCGGTCACGACCCCTTCGTGGGCATAGCCGGTCAGGAGGATCACCGGCACGAAGCGCATATTGCCGTTGCGCTGATTGCGGATCGCGCGGATCAGCTCGAGGCCGTTGATCGGCTCCATGATGTGGTCGGTGATGATCAGGTCCGGCTTGAAGGTCCTGATCTCGTGGATCGGATCGTCCGTGCAGTTGATGCCCCGGATGTCGGAGACGCCCATGGCCTCGAGCAGCGTTCGGACGATGCCGATCATGTACTGGCTGTCGTCGACGACCAGCACTCGGAGTCTCTCCAAGTTGTACGTCATCATAGCTAGGTGTCATGTCTGGTGGCGGTCGACTACACCAAATATACGAGCCACCTTTAAAATCGATGAAGTAAATACTTGATATGAAAATAAATTCTGTAGAATTATAAGAAAATACTTGAAGACAATCTATAAACCACTGATCATCCAGGGTATATAGGATTTATCTTTTACTTGTGTTACTCGCGTCTCGCGGGGCTGTGAGGCGCTTTGGCCGAGGTCCGAGGGCTGGACCAACAGCTAGTGGTTCAATTCCGACACTTGAGTCCGATGAAATTGGATCAAGTGTCGACCAGAATTGAACCCAAACAAAAAGTTACCTAGTGGAGCGGCCCGACATTCCGGGATCGGAATGTCGGAGTCGTACCACTAGAGGCAGAC
>JAKSDN010001028.1 GCA_022360075.1 Kiloniellales bacterium
CCCTGGTCGATCGCGATGTCGACCAGCACCGAGCCCGGACGCATCTGGCGGACCATGTCGCGGGTGACCAACTTCGGCGCCGCCGCGCCGGGCACGAGCACGGCCCCGATCACGAGATCGGCGCCCATGACGTGCTGCTCGATCGCATCGACCGTCGAGTAAATCGTGTTCAGCATCGGCCCGAACTGCAGGTCGAGCTCGTAGAGCCGCGGCAGCGAGCGGTCGATCACCGTGACATGGGCTTCCATGCCCATGGCCATGCGCGCGGCATTGGTGCCGGAGACGCCGCCGCCGATGATCACCACGCGGGCCGCGGCCACGCCGGGCACGCCGCCCAGCAGCATGCCGGAGCCGCCCTGCTCTTTCTCCAGGCAGTGCGCGCCGACCTGCACCGACATGCGGCCGGCGACCTCGCTCATCGGCGAGAGCAGCGGCAGCCCGCCGCGGTTGTTGGTGACCGTCTCGTAAGCGATCGCGATCGAGCCCGAGTCGATCAGGCCCTTGGTCTGAGCCTCGTCCGGCGCGAGATGCAGGTAGGTGAAGAGCACCTGGCCCGACCGCAGGCGGGCGTATTCCTCCGGCTGCGGCTCCTTCACCTTCACGACCATCTCGGCCTCGGCGAAGATCTCGTCAGCCGACGAGCGGATCGACGCGCCGGCGCGCTCGAAGTCCTCGTCGCTGAAGCCGATCCCCGCGCCGGCTCCGGCCTCGACGATGATCTTGTGTCCGTGATGGGCAAGCTCACGCACGGATGACGGCACGAGCCCCACCCTGTACTCGTGAGTTTTCACCTCCTTGGGCACCCCGACCAACATTCCAACTTCCCTCCGTTTATCCGCGCTTGTTGCGCTTTGATCTGATCTTACGCGCGCGCCCGTTCGCCCTTCGGATCGTATAGCGGGCGCAGGCTGGCGCGCGCCGGATAGCGTTCGCAAGCAACCTCGATCTCGTAACGTCCCGAGGTCACGAAGTCACGGTCAATGGGCTCGGCATGCTTGACGTAGCCGAGACCGACCGCAGCACCGAGATGGTGTCCATAGTTGCCGGAGGTGAGGTAGCCGACAAGCGCGCCGTCGCGGTATATCGGCTCGTTGTGATAGAGCAGCGGCTCGGGGTCCTCGAGCGCGAACTGGACCAGGCGCTTGGTGAGCCCCGCCTCCTTCTGGCGCAGCAGGGCGTCGCGGCCGATGAAGGGGATGTTCTTGTCGAAGCGGCAGGCGAAGCCCAGCCCCGCCTCGAGCGGCGTGTCCTCGTCGGTGATGTCGTGGCCCCAGTGGCGGAAGGCCTTCTCGAGCCGGCAGGAGTCGAGCACGTGCATGCCGGCCAGGCGCAGGCCCAGATCGGCGCCCGCCTCGACCAGCGCATCGAACACGCCCTGAGCGAACTCGCTCGGAATGTAGAGCTCCCAGCCGAGTTCGCCGACGTAGGTGATCCGCGTGGCGCGGACCCGGGCGTAGCGCAGCTCGATCTCTTGCGAGGTGCCGAAGGGAAAGGCCGCGTTCGACAGATCCGCGTCGGTCACGCGGGACAGCAGCTCCCGGCTGTTGGGCCCCATCAGGCCGATCACCGCCTGGGCCGAGGTGATGTCGGTGACGACAGCATGCGCCTCCGCAGGGATGTTGCGGTTCAGCCAGGTGAAGTCGCGGGTCGCGACCGCGGCGCCGGTGACCACGAGATAGGCGTCCTCGCGCAGACGAGTCACGGTCAGATCCGCCTCGATACCGCCGCGCTCGTTGAGCCACTGGGTGTAGACGACCTTGCCCTCGGGCACGGCCACGTCGTTGGCGCAGACGCGCTGCAGCACGCCCTCGGCGTCGCGCCCCTGGACCAGGAACTTGGCGAAGGAGCTCTGGTCGAACAGCGCCACGGCCTCACGCACCGCCTTATGCTCCTCGGCGGCATAGGCGAACCAGTTCTGGCGCTTGTAGCTATAGGCATAGCGCGGCTCGCCGCCGTTCGGCGCGAACCAGTTGGCCCGCTCCCAACCGGCCACCTCGCCGAAGCAGGCGCCGTGCTCCTTCAAGCGGCTGTGGAGCGGCGACAGGCGCACGTTGCGCGCCGTCTCGTACTGCCGGTAGGGCCAATGCATGGCATAGAGCAGGCCGAGCGACTCCTCGGCCCGCGCGGCGAGATAGCGGCGGTTGCCTTGGAACGGGCTCATGCGCCGGATGTCGACGTCCCAGAGATCCATCGGCGGATGGCCCTCGACGATCCAGTCCGCCATGACTTTGCCGGCACCGCCAGCCGACTGGATGCCGATGGAGTTGAAGCCGGCGGCGACGAAGAAATTCCGTAGCTCCGGCGCTTCGCCCAGCATGTAGCGGACGTCGGGCGTGAAGCTCTCCGGGCCGTTGAAGAAGGTCCGGATACCGGCGGTCTCGAGCAGCGGCACGCGCTTCATGGCATGCTCGAGGATCGGCTCGAAATGCTCGAAGTCCTCGGGCAGCTCGTCGAAGGAGAAGTCTTCGGGAATGCCGTCGAGCGCCCAGGGCTTGGCGTTCGGCTCGAAGGCGCCGAGCAGCAGCTTGCCGGCGTCCTCCTTGAAGTAGGCGCAGCCGCCCGGGTCGCGCAGCACCGGCAGATCGCGCGGCAGGCCATCGATCTCCTCGGTGACGATGTAGAAGTGCTCGCAGGCCTGGAGCGGCACGTTGACGCCGGCCATGCGGCCCACCTCGCGGCCCCACATGCCGGCGCAGTTGACGACGAACTCCGCCTCGATCGTGCCCTGGTCGGTGACGACGCCGGTGACCCGCCCCTTGGCGGTCAGCACATCGGTCACCTTGATGCCCTCGACGATCGCGGCGCCGCCCATGCGCGCGCCCTTGGCCAGGGCCATCGCGGTATCGGTCGGGTTGGTCTGGCCGTCCTTGGGCAGGAAGACGGCGCCCACGACGTCGTCGACATTGAGCGAGGGCCAAAGATCGCGGGCCTCGCTTGGGCCGATCACGTGAACCTCGAGGTCGCAGGTCCGCGCCATGGAGGCGCCGCGCTTCAGCTCCTCGAAGCGCTCGGCGTCGGAGGCGACCGACAGGCTGCCGTTCTGCTTGAAGCCGGTCGCCTGACCGGTCTCCGCCTCGAGCGTGGTGTAAAGTTCGGTCGTGTACTTGGCCAAGCGCGTCAGGTTGGACGTCGCGCGCAGTTGCCCGACCAGCCCGGCGGCATGCCAGGTCGTGCCGCAGGTGAGCTGCTTGCGCTCGAGCAGCACGACGTCACGCCAGCCCAGCTTGGTCAGGTGGTAGGCGACCGAGCAGCCGACGATGCCGCCGCCGACGATCACCACGCGTGCCTGGCTCGGCAAGGATTTCGATGCCAAGACTCCCTCCCTTCAGCCTCTCCGGACCGCTCTTCTTGAAACCGCAATGACCGTGGGGTCGTCGGGCTCGGGCCAGACGATTCATGAGCAGAATGGGTGGAACGGGCGGGTTTCAGATGACCCTGAAGGCCGCGGTTTTGACCTTAAGCGACAGCGTTAGACCGCGATGGGATCCGGCGCGAAGAGCGCCGCATGCAGGGCCTGCCAGCTTTCGGCATCCGGCGCCATGAGCAGGCCGGGACCGGCGAACTCGGCCGGGTCGTAGGGCCGGTCGTCGAGCGTCCGCGCCCAACCGCCGGCCTCCCGGTGGATCAGAATGCCTGGCGCATGGTCCCAGGGCATCATGCGCGAGAACAGCGTGTAGTGCATCTCGCCGGCCGCCAGGCGCAGGTATTCCGCGCCGGCACAGCGCAGGCTCTTGATCGCGCCCACGCGCTCGCGCCGCTCGCGGACCCTCTGGGCCAGCTCGGCCCCGATGCTATTGCCGGCGTGGAGCGTGCCGCGCATCGATCCGACCGGGGCGGCCTTGGCCGCCGTGAGCCGCCGGCTGCCGATCCAGGCCCCCTGCCCCGCCTCGGCCACGGCGGTCCGCCCGGCGACCGGCTCGTGGATCCAGCTCGCCAAGACCTGGCCCGCGCGCGCCAGCGCCACCATGACCGCGAAGGCGGGCCGGCCTTCGGAGAAGTTGACCGTGCCATCCACGGGATCGATGACCCAGGCGGGCGCCGCTTCCTTCAGACGGGCGAGCAGCTTCGGCTCCGCATGGGCCGCCTCCTCGCCCACGACGACCGATCCGGGCAGGAGATCCAGGAGGCGACGGCTGAGGCGCGCCTCGCAGGCCTCGTCGGCGACCGTGACCAGATCGCCGTCGGACTTGCGCCGCACGTCGCCGGCGGCGAGCGCGCGCCAGCGCGGCAGAACCTCTTCGGCCGCCGTCTCTTCGATCAGCGCCGTTACGCGGGAAACGTCTAGGCTGGTCATGCGGGCAATATCGTCGGCACGGGCAGGCATGAAAAGGGCCGCGGACGGTGCCGCGGCCCCTCGCAGACCCGATGTGGTCCGATGCTAGAAGTCCATGCCGCCCATGTCGGGGGCACCGCCGGGCATCGCCGGCTCCTTCTTCTCGGGCTTCTCGGTGACCATCGCCTCGGTCGTGATCAGCAGGCCGGCCACCGAGGCGGCGTCCTGCAGGGCCGTGCGCACGACCTTGGTCGGATCGATGATGCCTTCCTTGACCAGGTCGCAGTAGGTCTCGTTCTGCGCGTCGAAGCCCCAGGTGTTGGACTTCTGGTCGAGCAGCTTTCCGGCGACCACGGCGCCGTCCATGCCGGCGTTCTCCGCGATCTGGCGCACCGGCCACTGCAGCGCGCGGCGCACGATGTCGATGCCGACCTTTTGCTCGGGGTCTTCGACCTCGACCTTGTTAAGCGCCTTGGCTGCATAGAGCAGGGCCACGCCGCCGCCCGGCAGGATACCTTCCTCGACGGCCGCGCGGGTCGCATGCATGGCGTCCTCGACCCGGTCCTTGCGCTCCTTGACCTCGATCTCGGTGGCGCCACCGACCCGGATCACCGCCACGCCGCCGGCCAGCTTGGCCAGGCGCTCTTGCAGCTTCTCGCGGTCGTAGTCCGAGGTGGTCTCCTCGATCTGCGCGCGGATCTGGCCGCAGCGGCCCTCGATGTCCTTCTTCTTGCCGGCACCGGCGACGATGGTGGTCTCCTCCTTGGTGATCACCACCTTCTTGGCCCGGCCGAGCATGTCGAGCGTCACGCCCTCGAGCTTGATGCCGAGGTCCTCGGAGATCACCTGACCGCCGGTCAGGATCGCCATGTCCTCGAGCATCGCCTTGCGGCGATCACCGAAGCCCGGCGCCTTGACCGCCGCGACCTTCAGGCCGCCGCGCAGCTTGTTGACGACCAGGGTCGCCAGGGCCTCGCCCTCGACGTCCTCGGCGATGATCAGCAGCGGCTTGCCGGACTGCACCACGGTCTCGAGGACCGGCA
>JAKSDN010001355.1 GCA_022360075.1 Kiloniellales bacterium
CGGGCCGCCCTCGGCCAGCAGGCGGGTCTGGATCTCGGTCATCTCCAGCACCGGCGAGACCGGCGCCGTCACCCGCACCAGCCGCCCCTCGGCCTCGAGCCGCACCATGAAGTCGCGCAGGGACTGATAAGGCATGGCGCGCCATGGCCAGCCGGCCCGACGCTTGTCAATGGCTGGAGGGCGCCCCCGGACATTCCCTCTCCCTCGAGGTGGAGAGGGAGGCGCCCGCCGCGCAGCGGTGGGAGGGTGAGGGTGCTCACCCGCGTTGCTAATCTCTCGAGTGTCACCCTCGGGCTTGACCCGAGGGTCCATTGTGGCGCGAGACCGGGAACATGAGACCTCGGGGCCCGGCGGTCCCGAATGCCCATGGATGCTCGGGTCAAGCCCGAGCATGACAGGTTAGGAGCGTTGAGTGATTGGTCGGAGGTCCATCTAGGGAGAGGTTTCCAATAGCCGCCCCTAATCCCGGAAGTTCACGTACTGCAGGGGCAGGTCGAGGCCCATGTCCTTGACCATCTGGATCGCGCTTTGCAGGTCGTCGCGCTTCTTGCCGCTGACGCGCAGCTCGTCGCCTTGAATGGCGACCTGCACCTTCATCTTGCTCGCCTTGACCTCCTTGACGATCTTCTTGGCCAGGTCCTGGGGCACGCCTTGGCGCACGATCACCTTCTGGCGCACGCTCTGGCCGGCGGCCTTCTCGGGGTCCTTGAACTCCAGCGCGCCGGCGTCGACCTTGCGCCGGGTCAGGTGGCCCTTCAGCAGCTCGTGCATCTGGCGCAGCTTCATGTCGTCGTCGGCGAGGATGGTCAGCACCTCGTTCTCGCGCTCGATCGAGCACTTCGAGCCCTTGAAGTCGAAGCGCTGGCCGATCTCCCGGTGCAGCGCGTTGAGGGCATTGTCGACCTCGGGCAGCTCGGTGCGCGAGACGATGTCGAAGGATGGCATGGGATCGCTTTCTCCTGTTGTGCTTCAGGCCCGCTCGACGGTCAGCACCGTGCCCTCGACGCCGGTCACGGTGACCTGGCTGCCGGCGGGCAGATCCTCGCCGCGCACCTTCCAGCGCGTGTCGTCGACGTTGAGCACACCGGTGCCGTTGACGATCGGCTCGACCAGGGTGAACTGGCGGCCGACGTACTGCTGGCCGCGCAGGTTCAGGGTCGGATGGTCGGTTTCCACGGGATGGCGGCGCTGGTAGGCGCGCCAGCCGATGACCGAGCCGACCGAGAGTACGGCGAAGACCAGGAACTGGATCTCCCAGCCGGTCGCAGGCACGGCCAGCAGCGCGGCGCCGACCACGCCGGCGGCCACGCCCATCCACAGGAAGATCGCGCCCGGCGCGAAGACCTCGATGACGATGAAGAGGATCGCCGCCACCCACCAGTGCCAGAACTCGATCTGCTCGAGAATCATTAGCCGCCGCCGCTCTGTGGGCCGCCGGCCCAGGGACCGCCGCTCGAGCCGCTCGGCGACGCGCCGTCGCGGGTGCCGCCGCCGCTATCGCGCGGCGCGGGGCGGCCATCGCTGCCGTTGCCGCCGCCGTCGGGCCCGAAGGCCTGGCGGGCGATCTCGGCCACGCCGCCGATCGCCCCGATGACGCTCGAGGCCTCCAGCGGCATGAAGAGGATCTTCTGGTTCGGCGAACCCGCGAACTGGCCCAGCGTGTCGACGTATTTCTGGGCGACGAAGTAGTTGACCGCCTGGATGTCGCCCGCGGCGATCGCCTCGGAGACCATCTGGGTCGCCTTGGCTTCGGCCTCGGCTTCGCGCTCGCGCGCCTCGGCGTCGCGGAAGGCGGCTTCGCGCCGGCCCTCGGCCTCGAGGATCGCCGACTGCTTCTCGCCCTCGGCGCGCAGGATCGCGGCCTGGCGGTCGCCCTCGGCGTCGAGGATCGTGGCGCGCTTCTCGCGCTCGGCCTTCATCTGCCGGGCCATGGCCTCGACCAGGTCGCTGGGCGGGCTGATGTCCTTGATCTCGATACGCGTGACCTTGACGCCCCAGGGCGCGGTCGCGTCGTCGACCACCGTCAGCAGGCGCGAGTTGATCTGGTCGCGCTGGGACAGCAGCTCGTCGAGGTCGAGTGAGCCCATCACCGTCCTGATGTTGGTCATGGTCAGGTTGAGCGTTGCGCGCTCCAGGTCGCGCACCTCGTAGGCGGCCTGCGCGGCGTCGAGGATCTGGAAGAAGACCACGCCGTCGACCTTGACCAGGGCGTTGTCGCGCGTGATCACTTCCTGCGAGGGCACGTCGAGCACCGTCTCCATCATGTTCATCTTGGCGCCGATGCGGTCGATGATCGGCACGATGATGTGCAGGCCCGGGGTCAGGGTGCGCGTGTACTTGCCGAAGCGCTCGATCGTGTACTGGTAGCCCTGGGGCACCGACTTGATGCCCATCGCCACGAGCACGATGGCCAGGATGACGATGGCGATGACGACATAGGAAAAGCCGCTGAGGGCCAGGCTCATTTCGAACTCCTGCGTCATTGCGTCACGTTCTGATAGCACCGCCGAAGGGTCGGCGACAGATCGGATTCACCACGCGGTCGCATTGGGGGCGATGGCGCCTGGCGAACAGTCGGTGTCGCGGATAAGAGGCTAGCATCGTTAAATTTCTTTAGCTTTTTCTTATTAATTTCTTGTAAGGGGTAGGCTAAGCTCTTATGTGAAGCGGCGCTCGCAAGTTGCGGTGTCGGTCTGGAGAGAAAGAGGCGCACGAGGACATGGCGCAGTTTTGGGTTGTCGGCGGAGAGTATGCCGATACGCACTTCCAGGAAGCCCTTGCCCCTGGCGAGGAATGGATCGGCCCATTCAACGACTACGACTCGGCCAAGCAGGAGTGGGCGAAGCACGCCTGGCACACGGTCGATGAGTGTCACACCCGCTATCGGATCGAGCGTATCGATCCCGAGGCACCGCCGCCCTGCACGGACTAGCGTTCTGTCAGGGCGCAACGCCGTTTAAGACAGTTGCCTTGGGCCCTGCCGGATAGCGACAGCGCCAGGCTCGCGCTCGCCAAGGCGTACCCCTTTTCCGCACCGCGCGGCTCTTATGTCTTCGCCCGCGGCGAAGCCCATCCCCTGACCGAAGGCACCGTCGATCCCGGCCTGTTCCAACGCCGCCGGCCGGTGCTGGCCCATGGCTCCAACCGCTCGCCGGACCAGCTCCGCCGCAAGTACGGCGAGAGCGCCATGATCCCGGTCACGGTTGGCTGGCTCGAGCACTACGACGTCGTCTACTCGGCCCATGTCACGCAGTACGGCGCGATCGCCTCGACGCTGCAGCATGTGCACGGCGTCCGCGCGCGCGTCGCGGTGACCTGGCTGACCGAAGAACAGCTCGCGCGCATGCACGAAACCGAAGGCCCGAGCACCTACCGCTATGGCCACTTGCGGGGCGTGCGCCTGGTCTTGGACGGTGCGCCCGCCGGCACCCTGACGGACATCGACGCCTATCTCTCGTCCAACGGCTGCCTGGCGCGCGAGGGCGAGGCGATCGGCCTGGCCGCCATCGAGGCCGAGGGCCGGCCGCACCCCGAGCTCTCGCAGGAGGCCGTGCTGTTGCACGTGCGCGACCGCTATCGGCCGGGCGCCGATCTCGATGCCATGATCCTGCGCAAGATCAGCGACAAGGCGCTGCGCCAGGCCCTGGTCGAGGAGATGCGCGCCGAGGCCGTGCCGGCGGAGACGCCGCATTTTCAGGAGGTGGGGCGGTAGGGTGAATCCTTGACCGTTAGCTTTAGGGTTCGTCATTGCGAGCGGAGCGAAGCAATCCAGCCCGCTGCCGCCCGAGCGGTGGCTCTGGATTGCCACGCCGGCTGACGCCGGCTCGCAATGACGGCGGAAGTACGGTTCGCCCGGCGAATCAGCGTCACCCCGCCTTCCGGCAAACGAACAGCGTCGTGTCCGCCCCGGCCTCGCGGCTTTCCACCGTCCAGCCCGCAGCCTCCAACAGCGCCCGCAGCGCCGCTTCGCTCAGGTCGTTGACCCAGCCCGCGCGGCGCCGCGCCTCGACCGGCTCGTCGGCGCGGCAACGGTAGGTGCAAAGCAGGCGGTCCGCGCTGGCGGCGCAGTGCGCGAGCACGCGCGGCAGGTCGTGGATGTACTCCAGCAGCTCGAGCGAGGCGACGACGTCGAATGCGCCCTCGGGGAAATCGCCCCGGTTCAGGTCGAGCACCTGCGTGTTGCCCGTGAAAGGCACCAGGTCGGTCGGCGTGTAGCTGCAGTCCTGTGGGATCGCCCGGGACAGGCGCATCAGCCCGGCGCCGAGGTCGAGCAGCCGCTCGCCCGCCCTGACGTGCTGGCCCGCGAGCGCGGCGCGATCCTCGGCGCCGGCCTTCAGCTCGTCCGGGTCCGACCAGCGCGTGCCGTCGGAGCCGCCCACGGCGATCAGGGCCTCGGTCAGCCGGGCGCGGGCCTCGGGGTCGCCGTCGCCGCGGTTGGAAGGCGCGATCGGTGGCACCGGGCCCGGCGGTCGCGAATAGGCCGGCCGCGGCTCGAGGCCGGCGGCGAGAGAGAAGACGTTGCAGCTCCCGCCCTGCGGCACATAGGGCAGCAGGGGACCGCCGAGATCGTGGCTGGCCAGGACGTGGTGGCTGTAGCCGAGCTCGTCGAGCGCGTGGACCATGGCGGTCAGGGTGCTGCGCCCCGGCTCCTCGTCGAAGGCCCGGCCCTTCTCCCAGATGATCGCCGCGACTTGCCCGCTCTCGAGCAGGCGGCGGGCACCGGCCAGGACCTGGGGCTCGAAGCCCTCGACGTCGATCTTGATCATGACTCGGCGCCCGCTCAGCTCGGGCCGCTCGTCGAGGAGCTGATCGAGCGTGACCAGCGGCACCGTGAGCTTGAGCGCGCCCTGCTTCAGCCCTTGCAGGCCGAGGCCGTGCAGCGAATGGCCCATGGAGGTGTTGGTGACCAGGGGGGCCGTGCCCGGCGCGTCACCGCCCGCGGCGGCCACCACCTCGATCGCGTCTTCGAGACGGTTGGCGGCCACCAGGCGCATCAGGTTGCCGCTGTTGGCAGGGTGGGCCTCGAGGGCGATGACCGCGACCGCGCCCGGATGGCGCGTGGCGGCGGAGAGCGCGATGATGCCCCAGTGGGCGCCGACGTCGATGAAAAGGTCGCCGGGCTGCAGATGGGCATCGATGAAGGCACGGGTCGGGTACTCGAAGCCGCCGTAGCGGGTCTCGCGCTCGACCATGAAGCGGATTGCCATGTCGTTGAGCGCAGCCGGCGGCACCGGCATGACGAAGCGCGGCTTGCCCTGCGGATCCTTGAATACCGAGGGCACCAGCAGGCTGCCGTCCTTGGCCTTCGCCAAGCGCACCGGCTGTTGCGCCTTCGCGCCCGAGTGTTGGTTCATCGCTCCGACCCTGAGAGGTGACGGTCCGGCCCTGCCGCCGCTCCCGGCAAACTAGCACCGGCGCCGGTTAACGGCGAGCGAAGGAGGCGCGGGTCATCCCGACCGAGAGGTCGCTTGCAGGCCCGGCGGCGATCGGGCAGAGGAGGGCATGGCCCCAGCGAAGAAGAACGACAGCGGCACGGCGTCGCCGGCCGATGCGGGCCCGGCTCGTGCGCTCGGCGACCACGGCCACGCGACCTGGCGGGCCGTTTCGTTGCTGCTTGCCGTCGGCCTGCTGGTCAGCAGCATCATCGCGCTCGCCAAGCTGGCGACGGCGAGCGGCGTGCCGCCACTGGCGCTCAGTTTCTGGCAATGCCTCGGCGGCGGGTTTCTGCTGCTGCTGTTGACCTTGGTGCGCGCCAGGGGCTTCGCGCTGGACGGCCGCCACCTGCGCTACTACGCGATCGCCGGGCTCACCGGCTTCGCCCTGCCGCACACGCTGGTGTTCTTCGCGGTCACGCCATTGGGGGCCGGCCTCGCGTCCGTGGCCTATGCCTTCCCGCCGCTCTTCACCTATGCCCTCACGCTGCTGCTGCGCATGGACCGCCTGGTCTGGCATCGGGCCCTGGGCATTCTGCTCGGCCTGGCCGGCGTCCTCTTGATCCTGCTGCCGCGCGGCAGCCTGCCCTCGCCGGATCTGATCGGCTGGATGCTGGTCGTCATGGCCGCGCCGCTATCGCTCGCGCTCGGCAACGTCTACCGCACGCTCGACTGGCCCGGCGGGGCCAGCGGCGGGGCGCTGGCGGCGGGAATGATGCTCGGCTCGGCCGTCCTGGTCGCGCCGGTGATGCTGCTCGTCGACGGGCCCTACCTGCCGCAGCCGCTGGCCCAGCCAGGCCATTGGGCCGTCGTCGTCCAGGCCGTCGTGACGGGCCTCACCTATCTGCTGTTCTTCGAGTTGCAGCGGATCGCGGGCCCGGTCTACCTCAGCCAGATCGGCTACGTGATCACCGCGACCGGGCTGATCGCCGGCATGGTCTTCTTCGGCGAGCGCTACAGCCTCTGGGTCTGGTTCGCCGTTGCGCTGATCTTCCTCGGCATTGCGCTCAACAACCTGCGGAGACGGCGGGAGTCGTGAATGTTCGGTTGGCGCGCGAAGTCCCTTAGAAGCGGATTCAAATCTGCTCCAATTTGTCCCCCTCGGGCTTGACCCGAGGGTCCATTTGGGTCCGAGACTCGGACCGCGATGGATTGCCGGGTCAAGCCCGGCAATGACAATCTCTTGTGTTAGGGGCGCAAAATCACCACTGGCTGCTCCACTGTCTCCAGTGTCTTCCAGATGGGGCACTATCGGCTCACCCGCCAGACCACGGCATTGCGGACATCGCTGTCCTCGAGCTCGCGCGTCGTCTTGACCGCATAGGCGGTGACCCGCTCCAGCCCTTCCTTGGGCAGATAGCTGCGCCCGGGATCGCCCATCAGAACCGCGACGCCGCTCGCGGCCAGAACGCGCAGCCAGGTCCAGACGCTCTCGGCCATCGGCCGCTCGTAGCAGACGTCGCCGGCGAGGACGAGATCCCAGGCCTCGCCCGCCGCGCCCACCAAGTCTTCCGCGCGAAGCGTGACGGCGACGTCGTTGAGCGCCGCGTTGAGCCCGATCGCGGCCACGGCGAAGCGGTCGATCTCGCTCGCCTCGACGCTGGCCGCGCCGGCCCGGGCCGCGGCGATGCCTTGAAGGCCGGAGCCCGCGGCGAAGTCGAGCACGCGCTTGCCGGCCACGATCTCCGGCTGGTCCAAGAGGTAGCGGGCGAGCGCCTGGCCGCCGGCCCAGGCGAAGGCCCAATAGGGCGGTGGCAGGCCTTGGGCTTCGAGCTCGGCCTCGGTGGCCTGCCAAAGCGGCACGACCTCGCTCGCCAGGTGCAGTCTCACCTCGGGCACCAGCGGCGTGGCCTGGACGCGCGTGTTCGCGGCAACGAAGCCGGCGGGATCGATGCCGGCCGATGCCGTGGCGGCGGTCATGGCAGGAGGGCGTCGGCGACCAGCCCGGCCAGCAGGATCCAGCCGACGAAGCGGTTCGACTTGAAGCGGCGCAGGCAGTCGGCCGCGTCGTCGCTGTCGAGCCCTCGGACCTGCCAAGCGAAATGCAGGGCGACGGCCGCCAAGCCGACGTAGAAGGGCCAGCCAAGCCCGGCCGCGGCGCCGGCCGCCAGCATGCCGAGCCAAGCGAGGCCGTAGAACAGCATCAGCCAGGGCTTGGTCGCTGCGCCGAACTTGAGCGCCGTCGACTTCACGCCGATCAGTGCGTCGTCCTCCTTGTCCTGGTGCGCGTAGATCGTGTCGTAGCCCAGCGTCCAGGCGAGGCCGGCGAGATAGAGCAGCAGCGGTGGCCAGCCGAGGCTCCCTGTCGCCGCGGCCCAGCCGAGCAGGGCGCCCCAGTTGAAGGTCAGACCGAGCCAGGCCTGCGGCCAGTAGGTGACGCGCTTCATGAAAGGATAGGCCGCGACCAGGAGCAGCGAGGCGGCGCCGAGCGCAATCGCGAAAGGACTGAGTTGCAGCAGCACGAGCAGGCCGATGAGGAGCTGGAGACCGAGGAAGCTCCAGGCCTGCAGAAGTGACACCCGACCGGAAGGGATCGGCCGGCCGGCCGTGCGCGCGACCTTGGCGTCGATGTCGCGGTCGACGATGTCGTTGTAGGTGCAGCCGGCCCCGCGCATCGCCAGGGCGCCGATCGCGAAGAGGATCGGCAGCAGCGGCGAGGGCGTCTCGCCGCTCGCCGCCCAGGCCAGGGCGAGCGACCACCAGCAGGGAAAGAGCAGGAGCCAGGTGCCGATCGGTCGGTCGACCCGCGCCAGGCTGAGATAGGGCCGCAGCGCCGGCGGCGCGATCCTCTGGCTCCAGTGATCGCCGCGAATGTCGCTGGCCTCGCTCGGGCCGCGCGCCGCCGTTGTTTGTTGGGGCCCGGTCATGCTCTCATCATGGGACTCACCGCTGGCTGCCTCAAGGGGCGTCGGCCTGGGAAGCCGGCCCGGCTGAGCGATCCTTACCCTTCGACAAGCTCAGAATGAGGACCCATGGTATATGGGCCACTTTCCCGACCCATCCCCTCATGCTGAGCCTGTCGAAGCGTGAGGATCGCTCGATAGTGCCGTTAGCGCAGATCCCGGAGCGCCCATGACCGCCAAGATCGAAACCCGGCTCTACGTCGAGGACGACCTCCACGAGTCGGCGACCATCGGGCTCGATCACGGCCGCGCCCATTTCCTGCGCTCGGTGCTGCGTCTTGGGCAAGGGGCGCGGGTCGCGCTGTTCAACGGCCGCGACGGCGAATGGCAGGCGCGCATCGACGGTCTCGGCAAGGGCTGGGCCTCGCTTCAGGTCGAGCATCAGCGCCGACCGCAGACGGATAGCCCCGACGTCTGGCTGGCCTTCGCGCCGATCAAGCGGGCCCGGCTCGACTTCCTGATCGAGAAAGCGGTCGAGCTCGGCGTCGCGCGGCTGCGGCCCGTCATGACCGAGCACACGGCGGTCAGCCGTGTCAACCGGGACCGCTTGGCCGCCAACGCGCGCGAGGCGGCCGAGCAGTGCGAGCGGCTCGATCTGCCGGCGGTCGACGAGCCGATTCGTCTGTTCGACCTCTTCGACGGCTGGCGCTCGGATCGCCGGTTGCTGCTCTGCGCCGAGGCGGGACCGAGCCGGCCAATCGCGGAGGTTCTCGCGGAAGCTGCAGAGAGACGGGGCGGGAACCCGGTCTCGGATTGGGCGCTCCTGACCGGCCCGGAAGGCGGCTTCAGCCACGGCGAGCTTGACGCTCTGCGTAAACTGCCCTTTGTTACCGCGGTCGGTCTCGGGCCGCGGGTGCTCCGGGCCGACACGGCCGCGCTGGCGGCCTTGGCTTGCTGGCAGGCGTGGCTGGGCGACGGCGGCCACACGCCGCCACGCGCTTAGCCCGAGGGGGCTTTGGCCCGAATTGCGAGTCACCGAGGACCCCTTCGAACAGAACCTGACCGATGTCTGCACCTCCCCAAGGCAAGGGTGAGCCGATCACCGACAAAAGCCAGCTCGTGGCTTACGTCGAGGCCGGCTGCAAGCCGCCGGAAGACTGGCGCATCGGCACCGAGCACGAGAAGATCGGCTATCGCTGGGGCGACTACCGGCCCTTGCCCTACGAGGGCGAGCAGGGCATCGGCGCGCTGCTCTGCGGCATGGAGCGCTTCGGCTGGCAGCCGCTCCGTGAGGGCGACAATGTCATCGCCCTGACCAAGGACGGTTGCAACATCACCCTGGAGCCGGGCGGTCAGTTCGAGCTCTCCGGCGCACCTTTGTCCACCGTTCATGAGACCTGTGACGAGGTCCACACGCACCTGGCCCAGGTCAAGGAGGTGATGGAGCCGATGCAGGTCGGCATGATCGGAATCGGCTTCAACCCGAAGTGGCGGCGCGAGGACATCGCCTGGATGCCCAAGGACCGCTACCGGATCATGCGCGAACGCATGCTCAAGCGCGGCAAGCTCGGCCTCGACATGATGCTGCGCACCTGCACCATCCAGGTCAATCTGGACTACCAGAGCGAAGCGGACATGGTGAAAAAGTTCCGCGTCGGCCTGGCCCTGCAACCGGTCGCCACGGCGCTTTTCGCCAACTCGCCCTTCACCGAGGGCCGCCCGAACGGCTTTCTCAGCTATCGCAGCCACATCTGGACGGACACCGACCCGGACCGCTGCGGCACGCTGCCCTTCGTCTTCGAAGACGGCATGGGATTCGAGCGCTACGTCGAGCACGTCCTCGACGTGCCGATGTACTTCGTCTACCGCGACGGCCAGTACGTTGACGCCAGCGGCCAGTCGTTCCGGGATTTTCTCGCCGGCCGCCTGCCGGCGCTGCCGGGCGAGATCCCGACGACGTCGGACTGGGCCGATCACATGTCGACCCTGTTCCCCGAGGTCCGGCTCAAGCGCTTCTTGGAGATGCGCGGCGCCGACGGCGGGCCCTGGGACTCGATCTGCGGCCTGCCGGCCTTTTGGGTCGGCCTGCTCTATGACAATACCGCGCTCGATGCGGCCTGGGACCTGGTCAAGGACTGGAGCGAGGCGGACCGCGAGACGCTGCGCGCGGAGGTGCCGCGGCGCGGTCTCGAGGCGCCCTTGGGCGACGGCACGCTGCGGCCGGCCGCCCGTGAGGCGCTGGCCATCGCCGCCGCCGGCCTCAGGCGCCGCGACCACCTGGACGGCCAGGGCCGCGACGAGGGCCATTTCCTCGCGCCTTTGATGGCGGTCGCCGATGGCGGGCCCTGCCCGGCGCAGGGGCTGCTGAACGCCTATCACGGCGACTGGGGCGGCGACATCGACAAGCTGTTCGAGGACATCGCTTACTAACGGCCATGCCAGCCGAAGCCAGAACCTGGGTCCGGGACTGGAGCCTCAAGCTGGGGGGCACGGCGTTCCTGCTGCTGACTCTAGCCCTGCTCGGCAGCCATGAGCGGCCCGGCAGCCTCGACAGCCTGGTCTTTGCCGTCACCCGCGCCGTTCTGCCGGCCCTTGCCGTGACCGCACTGGCTGCGCTGGGCTTGTCTTGGTGGCGCCGTCGGAAGGACTAGCGGGAGCCGCCTAAGCGGCTCAGCCGTCGGACAGGATCACCGAACGAGCATCGCCTTGAAGGCTTGGCTCGCCGCCGGTTTTGCCTGGCGTGCGCGCGGATCCGCTGTCTTCAAGGCCGGCAAGCGGGGGGCCATCGTCCCTCCCGATCAAGAGGAAAAACGCGGCCAGCGCCCCGAGGGCGACGGGGGCGATCAGAAGCAGGATGGACCAGTGCGGCATCGGGGCGGGGTGCCGTCCGTATCGGTTGGAGAAGGTTAAGAAAGCAGAGAGTGCTTAAGGCCAGGTGAAGCCCCGCTTCCCCAAAGGTCGAGAGCCGTGGCTGGGGACCACGGCTCTCTGGGTACGAGGGTTAAGGTTAATGGGGAAGGGCTAGGGATGTTTAGTAAAAGGCAACCCTGGTTAACAAAGCGTTAACGAGGCTCTTAAGGAACGAGAAATTTTTCGCCTGTTCGCGGTTGGCTGGGAGGCGGGGCTTTGGTTGCCATAAAGCACCATCGCCCCCGTCATTGCGAGCAAAGCGAAGCAATCCAACAGCGACGGTTGGAAAGCTATGCCATCCAGTGCTTCAAGGCTGCGTGGAGGAAAATCGTTGTGAAGGTTAACACGAGTCTCGAACCAGTCGGGGACGCCGCCGGTTCCGAAGGGCTGGATTGCGTCGCTGCGCTCGCAATGGCGATTTGGTTAAGACGCCGACTGTGCGGAACCGGCCTCGCCACTCCGGAATCGTCGCATGGATCGAGGGCGAAGGCTCCTCAGCGGCCGTCCTTCAAATCGGTGATCGAATAGCCGAAGTGCTGGCCGAGCTCCCGGGTCGTGATCTCGGTCTCGATGGCGAAGGCGAAGCCGAGCAGCGGCTCCCAGTCGTCCGAGAGGTCGCGTCGGGCCTCCAGGGTCACCTCGTGGTTACCGGGCCCGAGCGCTTGATTGTCCTCGCCGGGCTGGGTGAACTCGATGCGCTTGAGGTCGGTGCCGCCGGGACCGAGCACGAAAGGCGAGAACCAGTCCCGGCCCTCGCCCGTGACGTCGTAGCGGCCCTCCCAGAGGAAATCCGATTCGGGCCCGTTACTGCGTAGCCGGAGCGCGCGCACGACGGTCTGGCGCGCGCCTTCGTTGGCGAACAGCAGCTCCAGGCGGATCTTGCTGTTGAGCCATTGGAACTCGGTCCCGCCGCCGCGCCCGTCCCAGCGCACGGCGACATGGGTCGCCGGGACGACCGTGACCTCGGGCGCTTTCAGGCGGGTCAGATAGAAAGTGGCCAGGGAGATCGACAGGGCGACGACCGAAACGACCGCCGAGAAGGTCAGCTTGGAAAGCAGCCAGGGCGCGACACCCGACTCGCCCGACGGGGATGCCTGCGTGTCGCTCGCCGGCTCGGCCGAAGGGCCCGCATCGGGGGGCTGGGGCTCGCTCATGGCGCGCCATGCCCATCGAAGCCGGGCGACTCGGCCCTAGGCCGCGGTGCCGCCCACGGTCAGGCCGTCGATCAGCAGGGTCGGCTGGCCGACGCCGACCGGCACGCCCTGGCCCTCCTTGCCGCAGGTGCCGATGCCGTTGTCGAGCGCCATGTCGCTGCCGATCATCGAGACCTTGGTCAGCACGTCGGGCCCGTTGCCGATCAGGGTCGCGCCCTTGACCGGTGCGCCCACCTTGCCGTCCTCGATCAGATAGGCCTCTGTGCAGGAGAAGACGAATTTGCCGGAGGTGATGTCGACCTGCCCGCCGCCGAACTGGGTGGCGTAGAGGCCGCGCTTGGTCGCGGCGATGATCTCCTCGGGCGCGCGCTCGCCGGCCAGCATGTAGGTGTTGGTCATGCGCGGCATGGGGATATGGGCGTAGCTCTGGCGCCGTCCGTTGCCGGTCGCCGCCATCTTCATCAGGCGGGCGTTCTGCCGGTCCTGCATGTAGCCCACCAGGATGCCGTCCTCGATCAGCGTGGTGGCCTGGGAGGGCGTGCCCTCGTCGTCGACGGTGAGCGAGCCGCGCCGGTCGGCGATGGTGCCGTCGTCGACCACGGTGACGCCGGGTGCTGCCACCCGCTCGCCCATGAGGCCGGCGAAGGCGATCGCATGGAAAGCGGCAGCTACGGCGGCGGCGGCCGCTTCGCCTATACCTCGCTGCTCGAGCCCGGCACCTGGCAGGCCACGGCGGACGAGGCGCTGCGCCAGGCCCTGGTCAATCTGGACTCGGTGGACACGCCGGCCGGCGAGATGCCGGTCATCCTAGGGCCCGGCTGGCCCGGGATTTTGCTCCACGAAGCCATCGGCCACGGCCTCGAAGGCGACTTCAACCGCAAAGAGACCTC
>JAKSDN010000483.1 GCA_022360075.1 Kiloniellales bacterium
TCCAGAGCCGCACCGCGGATCCTACCATAATGGCGGTCGCCGACGGCCATCAGCCTTTCGCCGACATTGGCGCCGGCGCTGACCGTCATGCGCAGCCCTTCGCGCGGGTTCTGATGTACGAAGCCCCAGTCGGTGCGCACGAGAAACCGCCGCTCGGCCTCGGTCAGGCCGTAGAGCTCGCGCAGCGCGCCGTCGCGCATGCGATACTCGACCTCGCCCTGGCTCGGCTCGAGCTCCGCCGAGATGCACTTGAGCAGCGTGGTCTTGCCAGAGCCGGATTCGCCGACCACCGCCAGAACCTCGCCGGCCCAGAGGTCGAAGGTGACGTCCCGACAGCCGATCTGTCGGCCATAGGTCTTGGCCAGGCCGCGCACCTGCAAGAGCGGAGCATCAGATTGCATCGCGATCGCCCTTCCCAGTTTCCGAGTCGGGCGCGGCCGCGCCGTGATGGCCGTTTTCTCTGCGCTTGCGGCAGTGATCGGTGTCCGAGCAAACGAACATGCGCCCGCCCCGGTCGTCAGTGACGATCTCGTCGAGGAAAGAGTTCTCGGAGCCGCAGAGCGCGCAGCTCGCCTCCCAACGCTGCACTTCGAAAGGGTGGTCCTCGAAGTCCAGGCTCACGACGCTGGTGTAGGGCGGGATCGCGTAAATCCGGCTCTCGCGCCCCGCGCCGAAAAGCTGCAGCGCCGCCATGCGGTCCATTTTCGGATTGTCGAACTTCGGTGTCGGCGACGGCGCCATGACGTAGCGTTCGTCGACCATCACGGGATAGTCATAGGTCGTCGCGATGTGCCCATAGCTGGCGATGTCCTCGTAGAGCTTCACGTGCATCAGCCCATACTCGCTCAGGGCATGCATCTTGCGCGTCTCGGTCTCGCGCGGCTCCAGGAAGCGCAAGGGCTCGGGAATGGGGACCTGATAGACCAGGATCTGATCCTCGCTCAGCGGCTGCTCCGGAATGCGGTGCCGCGTCTGGATCAGGCTGGCTTCCTCGGTTTCCACGGTCGTGCGCACCTCGGCGGTGCGCTCGAAGAACTTGCGGATGCTGACCGCGTTCGTCGTATCGTCGGCGCCCTGGTCGATCACCTTCAAGGTGTCGTCGGGGCCGATGACGCTCGCCGTCACCTGGACGCCGCCGGTGCCCCAGCCGTAGGGCATGGGCATCTCGCGGCTCGCGAAGGGCACTTGGTAGCCGGGAATGGCAACCGCCTTGAGGATCGCGCGCCGGACCATGCGTTTGGTCTGTTCGTCCAGATAGGCGAAATTGTAACCGCCGTTGGCCGGCGCGGCCTCGTCGGCCAGGCTGCTCTGCGATGACGGCTCGTCCGGTCTCAACATGCTCTACTCCGCCGCCTCGGCGTGGCGCCGCGCATGCTCTTCACGCATCTTGCGCACCAGCTCGAGCTCCGACTGGAAGTCGACGTAGTGCGGCAGCTTCAGGTGCTCGACGAAGCCCGTCGCCTGGATGTTGTCGCTATGGGAGAGAACGAATTCCTCGTCCTGGGCCGGCGCCGTCACCGCCTCGCCCAGCTCTCGGCAGCGCAGGGACCGGTCGACCAGCGCCATGGCCATGGCCTTGCGCTCGCAATGCCCGAAGGTGAGGCCATAGCCCTGGGTGAACTGCGGCGGCGCCTCCGCCGAGCCCTTGAACTGATTGATCATTTGGCATTCCGTAATCGTGATCTCGCCGATCTCGATGGCAAAGCCCAGCTCTTCCGGGACGAACTCGACGGTCACGACGCCCATGCGGATCTCACCCGCGAAGGGATGTGTCCGGCCGTAGCCGCGCTGCGTCGAATAGCCGAGCGCGAGTAGAAATCCCTCGTCCCCGCGCGCCAGGTTCTGCAGGCGCAAGTCCCGGCCGGCGGGGAACTCGAGCGGCTCGCGGGTGAGGTCGCCCACCTCGGCGTCCGGCTCGTCGCGCTCCCGCTCGATCAGGCCGTCGCGGTTCAGGATGTCGACAACCCGCGGCATCGCCTCGTCCCGGGCCTCCGGGCGCGCTTCGGGCTCGGGGACGCCATGGCCTTCGGCGGCCAGTGCGAAATCGAGCAGCCGGTGGGTGTAGTCGAAGGTCGGCCCGAGTATCTGCCCGCCCGGCAGATCCTTGAAGGTGGCCGAGATGCGGCGGCCGATCGCCATGGCCGCCGTCTCGATGGCCTGCGAGGCACCGAAGCGCGGCAGCGTCGTGCGGAAGGCGCGGATCAGAAAGATCGCCTCGATGAGATCGCCGCGCGCCTGCTTGATCGCCAGGGCCGCGAGGCTGCGGTCGTACAGGGAGCCCTCGGTCATGACCCGATCGACCGCCAAGGCGAGCTGGCCGTCGATCTGCTCGGTCGAGAGCTCGGGAGTCGCGGGATCGCCGCGCCGCGTTTTGGCGAGCAGGCGATGCGCGTTGGCGATCGCCTTCTCGCCGCCCTTGACCGCGACATACATGCTTCAACCCTCCCTTTCGTTGACACGGACCGAACGCGGCAGGGCCGCCAAGGCATCGGGCGAGGTCAAAATCACGTCGACGCCGCGCGGAAAACGCTCCCGGTTCGCGCGCAGCTCGGGCCAGAAGTCCAGGGGCAGCGGTGCGGCATCGAAGGCCGTGTGGGCCGCAATGCCCGGGCCGCTCAGGCTCACGCCAACCCGTGACTCGAAACTGCGGACCTGCGTGACGATCGTGGTCGAGCGGTCGGGAAAGTCGTCGCTGCCCTGCCGAAAGGCGCTCAGCGCCGGCATCGTGACGGGATTGACGACCAAGGCGAAGTCCGCCTCGTCCGGCCGCTCGACGATCGGGCAGCCGCAGTGGAAGCGCAGGAACTCGACCATCGCGGGGAAGCCGCGGACCTCCGGGTCGAGCCAGAGCGCCGTGTCGAAGTCCCACAGGGTCAGCCCGACCGCCGTCGTGGTCGGGTACAACGGCTCGGGACCCGGCGGTGCCTTCGGCAGCGCCTCGATGCGGCCGGGACGGGCGATGGCATCGAGGATTCGACGGAAGGTCGCCTGCGACTCGAGGACGGGATCCTCGAAGCCCGGTAGCAGCGCGAGGGAGGTCTCTGTCTCGGTCACGATCAATCCTCGCCCCGGACCATGGTGAAGAACTCGACCTTTGTCGCGGCGGTTTCGGCATCGCGCTGCCGGCGGCCTGCCGCACGCGCCTCCGCGATCGGCGTCAGCACGGCCTCGGTCAAGGCCGACCGCCGCGCCTCGTCCTGCAACAGGGCGTCGAACAGGGCGGCGAGTCGGGCGTGCTCCCGGTCCCGGCCGGCGACATAGGCATGGCCGCTATGGCCCGCGTCGGTGCGCAAGGCGCAGCGCGTGACGGTCATTTCGCCGAGGTTGAAGGCAGCGCCCGTACCCCCGGCGCGACCGCGGACCATCACGAGCCCGGTCTCGGGCTTGCGCAACCACCGCCAATCGGGCTTGTCGGCCAGGCCGGCCCAGGCGGCTTCGAGCGCGCTTCGCTCCGCCTTGGCCAGAAGCGACATCCAGTCGCGCCGGGCCGCTTGCCCAGGATCGATGTCAACGCTTGCCATCGCACGTCTCACTCTTCTATATGTTCTTCATTATTCATCTAGTCATAGAGATGAATTGATGCCAATATGGACCGTATCGAAGGATCCGTAAAGCCATGCTTTTTGAAGGTTTGATGTCGCGCCCACTGACCGGAGGGATGCTGCCGTGATAGAAAGGGGCCGCGGAATTGCGCTGTGGCGCCAGATCGAGCGCCAACTCGCCGACGATATCACGATGGGGCTCTATCCGGGCGGAAGCCGCTTGCCGACAGAGCCGGAGCTCGCCGAGCGCTTCGGCGTGAACAGGCACACGCTGCGGCGCGCGATCGCGGCGCTCGCCGAGCAGGGCCTGGTCCGGGTCGAGCAGGGCCGCGGAAGCTTCGTGCAGGAGGACTTGGTCGACTACATGATCGGCCGGCGAACCCGCTTTAGCGAGATCATCTCCAGCCTGGACCGCACCCCGAGCGGGCGCCTGCTGCGCGCCTACGAGACGCCGGCCGATTCCCATATTGCGAAGGAATTAGGCCTCAAAGCCAAGACGCTCTGCATCTTTCTCCAGACCTTGAACGAAGTCGACGGGCAGCCCGTTTCGGTCGGTACCAGCTACTTTCCGGCGAAGCGCTTTCCGCAGTTGATCCCGGTCTACTCGGAGACCCGCTCGATCACCCGCGCCTTGGAGCATCACGGCGTCGGCGACTATGTTCGCCGGACGACTCGCGTGACCGCGCGCATGCCCGATGTGGACGACGCCGCTCACCTGCGCCAGTCGCGCTCGCGCCCCATCCTCGTCGTGGAAAGCATCAACGTCGATCGCGAGGGCGTGCCGGTGCAATACGGCGTCGGCCACTTCGCTTCCGACCGCATTCAGCTCGTCTTCGAAACCTAGCGGGCGCGGCGAGACTTCGCGCCGCCGGCACCGTGCCGCCTTGCGTGACGCCAATTCTTCACCAAGGCGTTACGTGTATTCATCTAGATGAAACAAAAGGGTCACCGCGGCCCCCTAGCCTCCCGGCTAA
>JAKSDN010000656.1 GCA_022360075.1 Kiloniellales bacterium
GATCATGACTCCGGACACCGGGGCGAAGTACGCCAACATCCTTTACCCCATCAAGAACGCCGAGAAGATCAACAAGGGCGAGCTGGCCCCCGACGCGCTGGGCGTGCGCGCCATCGACGAGCACACGCTGGAGATCACGCTCGAGGCCGCCACGCCTTACATGCTCGAGCTGCTGACCCACCAGACGGGCCTGCCGGTCCATCCGCCGAGCGTCCAGCAACATGGCGCGGAATTCGTGCGGCCCGGCACCATGGTCAGCAACGGCGCCTACACACTCGCCGAAGCGGTGCCGAACGACCACGTCAAGGTCGTCAAGAACCCGAACTTCCACGCCGCCGACAGCGTGCAGATCGACACGGTCTACTTCTATCCCACGGAGGACCGTTCGGCGGCGCTGCGCCGCTTCCAGGCCGGCGAGATCCACTCCAACAACGACGTGCCGGTCGAGCAGGTCGCCTGGATGCGCAAGAACCTGGGCGACCAATTCCGCGTCGCGCCCTACCTCGGCACCTACTACTACGCGGTCAAGGCCGACAAGGCGCCCTTCAGCGACACGCGGGTCCGCCGAGCGCTGTCCATGGCGATCGACCGCGAGTTCATCGCCGAGGAGATCTGGGGCGGCACCATGGTCGCCGGCTACAGCTTCGTGCCGCCGGGCATCGGCAACTACGGCGACCCGGTCTTCGCGGACTACAAGGAGCTGTCGATGATCGACCGCGAGGACAAGGCCGCCGCGCTGCTCGCCGAGGCCGGCTTCGGCCCCGACAAGCCGCTGAAGATCGAGATCCGCTACAACACTTCGGAGAACCACAAGAACACCGCGCTCGCCATCGCCGACATGTGGCAGCCGTTGGGAGTCGAGGTCTCACTGCTCAACACCGACACAGCGACCCACTATGCCCACCTGCGGGACAAGGGCGATTACGATGTCGCGCGCGCCGGCTGGATCGGCGACTACAGCGATCCGCAGAACTTCCTGTTCATGGTCGAAAGCGACAACCCCGGCTTCAACTACGCCAACTACGCCAATCCCGAGTACGACGCCCTCCTCGATCAGGCGGCGGCCGAGATCGACATGGACAAGCGCGCCGGTCTGCTGGCCAAGGCCGAGGCCCTGTTCATGCGCGATCTGCCCTTCATCCCGCTGATGTACTACGGCTCGGTCAGCCTGGTGTCGGACAAGCTCGAGGGCTGGGAAGACAACATCCAGAACGTCCACGGCAGCCGCTGGATGTCGATCAAGGAGTAGGTGGGGTACAGAGAAGACGGCGGCCGTTCACGAGTCGATGCGGTCATGCTCGGGCTTGCCCCACGGCTGTCCCTGCTGACGAGACAGTGCTTTCCGATTGTCCGCTTCGCGGACGCCCCCCACCCTAGCCCGCCCCCTCAAGGGGGGAGGGAATCGGCGTACGACGGTTACTGCCTAACCCTCCCCCCTCGAGGGGGAGGTCGGCGCGTAGCGCCGGGAGGGGGGCTGGCGCGGAGCGCCGAAAAAGTAACGACAGCGCGGGTCCCGGTTTCGGAACTTCCATGGACCCTCGGGTCAAGCCCGAGGGTGACAGTCGTGGGAGCTTGCTCGGGATCAGCCCCATGCTGACCTACGCGGCGCAGCGCCTGCTCGGTGCGATCCCGACGCTGCTGATCATCATCACGGTCGCCTTCTTTCTGATCCGCGTCGCGCCCGGCGGACCGTTCCATCTGGAGCGGCCGCTCGAAGCCCAGGTCATGGAAAACCTGATGAAGGTCTACAACCTGGACAAGCCGCTGGGTCATCAATACCTGCTCTACCTCGGCAACCTGCTGCAGGGCGATCTTGGCCCGAGCTTCATCTACCGCGACTTCTCGGTCGCCGAGCTGCTCGGTCGCGGGCTGCCGGTCTCGATTCAGCTCGGCGGCTTCGCGCTGCTGCTCGCGCTGATCGTCGGCACGGCGCTCGGCAGCCTCGCCGCGTTCCGCCAGAACCAGGGTACGGACTACACGGTCATGGGCTTCGCCATGGTCGGGATCACGATTCCCAACTTCGTCATGGCGCCGATCCTGACCCTAATCTTCGCGCTCTACTTCGACCTGCTGCCGGCCGGCGGCTGGGGCGACGGCGCGATCGAGAACAAGATCCTGCCGATCTTCACCCTCGCCCTGCCGCAGATCGCGGTGATCGCGCGCCTTACGCGTGGCAGCATGATCGAGGCCCTGCGCTCGAACCACGTGCGCACCGCAAGGGCGAACGGCCTGCCCTGGCACGTGGTGGTGATCGTGCACGCCCTGCGCGGCGCGCTGCTGCCGGTGGTCTCCTACCTCGGCCCGGCGGCCGCCGCGCTGCTGACCGGCTCGGTGGTGATCGAGACCATCTTCGGCATCCCCGGCGTCGGCCGCTACTTCGTGCAGGGCGCGCTCAACCGCGACTACACGCTGGTGATGGGCACCGTGGTGATGATCGCGGTCTTCGTGGTGCTGTTCAATCTGATCGTCGACCTGCTCTATGCGGTGCTCGACCCCAAGGTGCGCTACCACGACTGAGGCGGAAAGATGGGACTGAGGGACGCAGACCTGGGCCTGCCTACCGAGCGACCGCCACCGGCGGCCATCGCGCCGGCGGCGGCCGGCCGATCGCTTTGGGGCGATGCCTGGCTGCGGCTGCGCTCGAACCGCGCGGCCATGGCGAGCGCCCTGATCTTGTCCTTGATCACGCTCGCCTGCCTGATCGGCCCCTGGCTCTCACCCCATGCCTACGACCAGGTCTATCGCGATTACGTCAAGGTGCCGGCGAGCCTCGCGGCCTATCCCGAGCCGGAGGCCGTCGAGCCGGCGCTCGAAAAGGCGCTGCGCCGGGCTCGCGCCGACATCGAGAGCTGGGAGGTCGCGGACGGGCGGCTCAGCGTCACGCTGACGTCGAAACGTGAGATCGACGCCCGCATCACCCGCTACCTGGACCGTGCCGACCTCTTCACTGCTGCCGAGGTCGTCGAGCGCTCGGACGACGGCAAGCGGATCGTGCTCGCCGCCGAGATCGACCAGAAGCGCTTCTTGTTCGGCACTGACGCCAATGGGCGCGACCTGCTGACCCGCACCCTGATCGCCGGGCGGATCTCCTTGATGATCGGGCTGCTGGCGACCTTCGTGGCGCTGACCATCGGCGTCACCTACGGCTCGGTCGCCGGCTATTTCGGGGGGCGGGTCGACAGCGTGATGATGCGCTTCGTCGACATCCTCTATTCCCTGCCCTTCATGTTCTTCGTGATCCTGCTGGTGGTCTTCTTCGGGCGCAACATCGTGCTGATGTTCATCGCCGTCGGCGCCATCGAGTGGCTCGACATGGCCCGCATCGTGCGCGGCCAGACACTCTCCATCAAACGCCAGGAATACGTCGAGGCCGCCCATGCGATGGGCGTCGACAGCGGCGGCGTCCTGCGGCGCCACATCGTGCCGAACACCCTCGGCCCGGTCGTCGTCTTCATGACCTTGATGGTGCCCAAGGTGATCCTGCTCGAGAGCTTTCTCAGCTTCCTCGGCCTGGGCGTGCAGGAGCCCATGACGAGCTGGGGCGTGCTGATCGCCGAGGGCGCGCGCAACATTCAGGGGGCCGCCTGGATGCTGATCTATCCCTCGATCTTCCTGGCCGCGACGCTGTTCTGCCTGAACTTCATCGGCGACGGGCTGCGCGATGCGCTCGATCCCAAGGATCGGTGAGAGGTTGTGAGCCTGTTGACCAGAGAAACCAAAAGAGCTCTGCAAAACCGTGGTGCGTCCTTCGAGACGCGCCCTAAAGGGCGCTCCTCAGGATGAGGTCAATCGAGGATGGCACAAAGAAAAGTCCTCATCCTGAGGAGCCCGCGAAGCGGGCGTCTCGAAGGACGCACGATTGCTTTCCAGCCTCTCTGCAAGTCATTCACTCGCCATGACCGACAGAGAGACCCCACAAACACCAATCCTCGACATAGAAGGCCTGCAGGTCCGCTTCCAAACGCCCGACGGCGAGGTCCATGCCGTGCGCGGCGTCGACATGGCCGTGGGGGCCGGCGAGACCGTGGCCGTCGTCGGCGAGTCGGGCTCGGGCAAGAGCCAGATCATGATGGCCTGCATGGGCCTACTCGCCGCCAACGGCCGCGCCGAGGGTGCCGTGCGCTATCGCGGTACGGAGCTGCTCGGCCTGCCGGCGCGCGCGCTCAACCGCTTCCGCGGC
>JAKSDN010000224.1 GCA_022360075.1 Kiloniellales bacterium
AATGGCCGATTCCGTGCTGACCGGCATCCAGGCCGAGCTGATCGCCTCCGGCCGGGACGTTGGCGCCGCCGAGGAGGCCCCGACCGAGGCCTTGCTCGAAGGCGGTGAGGCCGCAGCGCCGGCGCCCAACGGCAGCGACCCGGCTGCACCTGCCGAAGCCGCACCTGCCGAAGCCGCGCCTACTGACGCCGCGCCAGCGGAAGCCGCTCCGGAGGCGCCCGCCGAGGCTGCGCAAGCGGAGGCGGCCGAGGCGGCGCCTGCAGCTTCCGAGGGCGAGGCTGCCGCGCCGACCGACGCGCCGCAGACCGAAACCGCGGAGGCACCCGCCGCTGCGGCTCAGGAGGACGAGGCGCAGAAGAAGAGCGCCTGAAGCCAGGCGCGCCGCGGCTCTTCGGATGTCGAGGCGCGCCGTGGTCGATCTGTGATACGAACTTAATCAGGGGACACGCTAGACATGGCCCAGATCTCCGCTGCGCTGGTCAAGGAGCTGCGCGAAAAGACCGGCGCGGGCATGATGGACTGCAAGAAGGCTCTGACGGAGACCGCCGGAGAGCTCGAATCGGCGGTCGACTGGCTGCGCAAGAAGGGCCTGGCCGCTGCCGCCAAGAAGGCGGGCCGGGTCGCCGCCGAAGGCCTCGTGGGCGTCGCGGCCGAGGGCGTGCGCGGCTCCCTGGTCGAGGTCAATGCCGAGACCGACTTCGTCGCGCGCAACGACAAGTTCCAGGACTTCGTCCGGCAGGTGACGGCCCTGAGCCTGGAGACGCCGGGCGATATCGAGGCCTTGAAGGCGGTCGCCTATCCGGGCGGCGGCCACTCGGTCGCCGACGAGCTGACCCAGCTTATCGCCACGGTCGGCGAGAACATGACGCTGCGCCGCCGCTCTGTCCTCGCCGTCGATCAGGGTCTCGTGGCCTCCTACATGCACAATCAGACGGCGCCGGGCCTGGGCAAGATCGGGGTCCTGGTGGCCCTGGAGTCGGCTGGGGCGGGCGATGCCTTGGCCGCGCTCGGACGGCAGCTCGCCATGCACGTCGCGGCTGCGGCCCCGCAGTCGATCGATCATTCGGACCTCGATCCCGCGGCGATCGAGCGCGAGCGCGCCGTGCTCTCCGAGCAGGCCCGCGCCTCGGGCAAGCCCGAGGAGATCATCGCCAAGATGGTCGAAGGGCGCCTGCGCAAGTTCTACGAGGAGGTCTGCCTGCTCGACCAAGTCTTCGTGATCGATGGCGAGACGCGCGTGCGCAAGGTGCTGGAGACGGCCGGCAAGGAACTGGGCGCCGAGATCAAGGTCGTCGCTTTCGAGCGATACGCGCTTGGCGAAGGCGTGGAGCGCGAGGAAACGGATTTCGCGGCCGAGGTGGCCGCTCAGCTCGGCTCCTGAAGTCCAAGTTCGGATTCAGGGCCGCGATGAGCCGGTTCGAGACGAGCGGGAGATGTCGAGACAGGTCCTTTGATGGCTGCTGAGCCGAGATACAAGAGGGTCCTGCTGAAGCTGTCCGGCGAGGCCCTGATGGGCGGCCAGGACTATGGCCTCGACCCCTCCATGGTCCAGCGCATCGCCAAGGACATCCAAGACGTTCATGCCGCCGGGGTACAGCTCTGCGTGGTGGTCGGCGGCGGCAACATCTTCCGCGGGCTCTCCGGCGCCGCCGACGGCATGGAGCGCGCGACGGCCGACTACATGGGCATGCTCGCCACGGTGATCAACGCGCTGGCGATGCAAAGCGCCCTCGAGCAACTCGGGGTCGATACGCGGGTACAGTCGGCGATTCCCATGGCCACGGTGGCCGAGCCCTACATCCGCCGCCGGGCGATCCGCCACATGGAGAAGGGGCGGGTCGTGATCTTCGGCGCCGGCACCGGCAATCCCTTCTTCACGACCGATACCGCCGCCGCGCTGCGCGCCTCCGAGATGGGCTGCGCCGCCTTGATGAAGGCGACCAAGGTCGACGGCGTCTATGACGCAGACCCGGTCAAGGTGCGCGGCGCCAAGCGCTTCGAACGGCTGTCCTACAAGCAGGTCCTGTCGCAGGACCTCAACGTCATGGATCACTCGGCGATCTCTCTCGCCCGTGAAAACCATATCCCGATTCTGGTATTCTCCATCTACAACGCTGGCGCCATCGCCGAGGTGCTCTCGGGCGACGGCAAATTCACAACAATCGAAGGCGAGGACTAGCGTGGCAGAACCAGACATCCAGGATCTCAAGAGGCGCATGGATGGCGCGGTGAGCGTTCTGCGCCAGGAGTTCGCCGGCTTGCGGACCGGCCGGGCCTCGGCCAGCCTCCTCGAGCCGATCACGGCCGAGGCTTACGGCTCACCGATGCCGCTCAACCAGCTTGCGACGATCTCCGTGCCGGAGGCGCGGCTGATCACCGTACAGGTCTGGGACCGCGCCAACGTCTCGGCGGTCGAGAAGGCGATCAGGGAGTCCGACCTCGGACTCAACCCGCAGACCGAGGGGCAGGTCTTGCGCGTGCCGATTCCCATGCTTTCGGAGGAACGCCGCGTCGAGTTGACCAAGGTCGCCGGCAAGTACGCCGAGCAGGCGCGCGTGGCCGTGCGCAATGTCCGCCGCGACGGCATGGAAACGCTGAAGCGGATGGAGAAGGAGCACGAGATCTCCGAGGACGAGCATCACATGTGGGCCGACGAGATCCAGGAGATCACCGATGCGCACGTGAAGGGCATCGACGAGGCCTTGGCGCAAAAAGAGCAGGAGATCATGCAGGTTTAAGCGCATGGGGCGGCAGGAAGCGAACGACATCGGGCCGGTGCCGAACCACCTGGCCATCATCATGGATGGCAATGGGCGCTGGGCCAAGGCTCGGGGCCTGCCGCGTACCTCGGGCCATCGCCAGGGCGCGGAGGCGGCCCGCCGCACGGTCGAGCGCGCCGCCGAGATCGGGGTCCGCTACGTCACGCTCTACAGCTTCTCGCTCGAGAACTGGAAGCGGCCCGCGGAAGAGATTCAGGACCTGATGGGTCTGTTGCGGCGCTATCTGCAGAGCGAGATCGCCGAGCTGCACAAGAACAGCATACAGCTTCGCGTGATCGGGGAGCGCGAGCGGCTGCCCGACGACATTCGCCGCCTGATCGACGAGGCGGAGCTCCGCACGCGCGACAACGATCGCATGACGGTCGTCATGGCGCTCAGCTATGGCGGTCGGCAGGAGATCCTGGCGGCCGTGCGGGCGCTCGCCGAGGCGATCAAGGCCGGTGAGCTGGAGCCCGCGCAGATCGACGAGGCGGCTTTCGAGGCGCGGCTGTCCACGGCCGGCATCCCCGACCCGGATCTGGTGATCCGGACCAGCGGCGAGCAGCGGCTCAGCAACTTCCTGCTCTGGCAGTCGACCTATAGCGAGCTCGTGTTCGTGGACAAGCTCTGGCCGGATTTCACCGGCGATGACTTGACCGCCGCGATCCTGGAATATCAGCGACGTGATCGACGTTACGGCGCGGCCGTCCGCTCCGGCTAGCAAGCACGGGCTGTGGGTCCGGGTTGCTTCGGCCGCCGTGCTGGCGCCGCCGGCCCTGGCGGCCCTCTACTTCGGTACACCCTACATCGAGATCCTCGTGCTGGCGGCTGCGGCGATTCTGGCCTGGGAATGGTCGGCGCTGTGCAACCCCGGACGCCAGCGCCTGGCGCAGGGAGCGGTCATCGCCGCCGTGCTGCTGGCCGTCGGCTGTGCGGCCCTGCGCGAGTACGACATCGCCGGCTGGCTGGTCGCCGTGGGCGCGATGGCCGCAGCCGTCGCCTCGGCGCGCGCCGGGGCGGAGCGGTCGATCTGGGCCGGCTTGGGCGTCGTCTACCTGGCCTTGCCTTGCATCGGGCTGCTGTGGCTGCGCCAGGTCCCGGACATCGGCCTGGTCCTGGTTCTCTGGCTGGTGCTGCTCGTCTGGGCGACGGACTCCGCGGCCTACTTCGCCGGCCGCGCGATCGGCGGGCCGCGTCTGGCTCCGGCGATCAGCCCCAAGAAGACCTGGGCCGGGCTTGCCGGCGGCATGCTGGGGGCGGCTTTGGTCGGCGCGGCGGTCGGCTGGGTCGTGGGCTCCGAACGCTGGGCCACCATCGCTCTTCTGAGCGCTCTCCTGGCCATTGTCGAACAGATGGGAGACCTCCTAGAATCAGGCATCAAGCGTCGATTCGGCGTCAAGGACGCCGGGGCCCTGATTCCCGGGCACGGCGGCTTGCTGGACCGGGTCGATGGCTTGCTCGTCACGACGCTCGTGGTGAGCTTGTTGGTTTGGCAAAAGGGGGAATCGCTATGAGCGTGGCCGTCGCCTCGAGCGAGACCAGAGCCGCGCCGGCGCCGCGCCGGGTCACCATCCTCGGCTCTACCGGCTCCGTGGGCTGCAACACGATCGATCTGATCGCTCGGCAGCCCGAAGCCTTCGAGGTCGCGGCGCTGACCGCCCATCGCCGGGTCGACCTCCTGGCCCAGCAGTCCCGCGAGCTCTGTCCGGCGCGGGCCGTCATCGGCGATCCGGCGCTCTACGGCGAGCTCAAGGAGGCCTTGTCTGGCAGCGGCGTCGAGGCGGCCGCCGGGCCCGAGGCGATCGTCGAGGCGGCGGAGATACCGTCGGACTGGGTCATGTCCGCGATCGTCGGTGCCGCCGGCCTGCGGGCGACTCTGGCCGCCGCTAGGCGCGGCACGGTGATCGGCTTGGCCAACAAGGAGACCTTGGTCTGCGCGGGCGCACTGATGATGGCCGAGGTCGCCCGCCACGGCGCGACCCTGCTGCCGGTCGATTCCGAGCACAACGCGATCTTCCAGGTCCTGGACTTCGAGCAGCCGGAAGCCGTCGACAAGCTGATCCTGACCTGTTCAGGCGGGCCGTTCCGCACCCTGAGCCGCGACCAGATGGCCGAGGTGACGCCCGCCCAGGCGGTCGCGCATCCCAATTGGAACATGGGGGCGAAGATCTCGGTCGATTCGGCGACGCTGATGAACAAGGGCCTGGAGCTGATCGAGGCCCATCATCTCTTCGCCATGCCGGAGTCGCGGATCGATATCATCGTCCACCCGCAGTCGGTCATTCACTCGATGGTCAGCTACATCGACGGCTCGGTCCTGGCGCAACTGGGCGATCCGGACATGCGCACACCGATCGCCTATGCCCTGGCCTGGCCGTCTCGGATGGCGGCGCCGGTGCGGCGGCTTAACCTTGCGGAGATCGCCCAGCTCACCTTCGAGGCGCCGGATCCCGAGCGCTTTCCAGCCCTTGTGCTGGCACGCCGGGCGTTGCAGGCCGGCCAAACGGCGCCGACCATTCTCAACGCGGCGAACGAGGTCGCCGTCGCCTCCTTCTTGGACGGCCGCATGGCCTTCCTCGAGATTGCCCGGGTCGTGGAGCGCTGTCTGGAGACGATGGCCGCGCCGGCCCTTGACTCCTTGGACCAGGTTGCCGAGATCGATGCCGAGGCGCGTCGCATCGCGCAGGGCTTCTGTGCCGAAGCCGGTTAAGAAAAGAAAGCCATTTCAAAGAGATGGCTCTCATTGCCCAGCTATGCTAGGGTCCGCCCGGTCGAGCGGCCCGGGTACACAGAAGGCCATTTCCAAGTCTGCCCGAGCAGCGGGCGTGGCGTGAGGGCCTAACGGAGTTTCCGTATGGACTTTTTCGGTTTCGTGATTCCCTTCCTCGTGATCCTGACGATCCTCGTCTTCGTTCACGAGATGGGTCACTACCTGATCGCCCGCTACAACGGCGTGCGTGTCGAGGTCTTCTCGGTCGGCTTCGGGCCGGAACTCTTCGGCTACACCGACAAAGCCAAGACTCGCTGGAAGTTCAGCGTGATCCCGCTCGGCGGCTACGTGAAGATGTTCGGCGACCTCAACGCTTCGAGCCTGCCGGATCCGCGCATCGTCAACATGTCGTCCGATGACCAGGCCGAGGCTTTTCCCTTCAAGCGGCTCAGCCAGCGGAGCTGGATCGTCGCCGGTGGGCCTTTGGCCAACTTCCTCTTCGCCGTCGTCCTCTTGGCTGGGCTCTTCGCGTTCGTCGGGCAGCCCTTCACGCCGGCCGTGGTCGGTGAGGTCCAGGAGGACAGCGCGGCGGCGGAGGCCGGCATCATGCCGGGCGACCGCATCGTCCGGATCGACGGCGGGGAGATCGAGCGCTTCGAGGAGGTCCAGCGGATCGTGCGGCTGTCGCCGGAACAGCTCCTGGAGGTCACGGTGCTGCGGGACGGCGGGGAGGTGACGCTGCAGGTGACGCCCCGGCGGACCGTGTTCGATGACAACCTCGGCAACAAGCAGGAGATCGGCCTGCTCGGAGTCTCGCGCAGCGGCGTGGAGTATGTCCGGCACGGGCCGATCGAAGCGACCTGGCGGGCCATGGAAGAGACGGTCTCGCTGACGCTGGGCACGTTGAAGGCGGTCGGCCAGATGATCGCGGGAACGCGCAGTGCCAAGGAGCTGGGCGGCCCCATCCGGATCGCCGAGATGTCGGGCCAAGTCGCGGAGATCGGCTTGGTCTCGGTCATCTGGTTCATGGCCGTGCTCTCGATCAACCTAGGCTTGATCAACCTTTTTCCGATTCCCATGCTGGATGGCGGTCACCTTCTGTTCTTCGGCATCGAGGCACTGCGCGGGCGTCCGCTCGGGGAGCGGGCTCAGGAATATGGTTTTCGTATTGGTCTTGCTCTGGTATTGAGCTTGATGGTCTTCGCGACCTGGAACGACATCGTCCGCATCTACGAAAAGTTCTGACGGAACGCGGACTTCCTCGACAGGAGCTGACTTCTTGGGGGGAAAGGACAGCTTGTCTGGCCGGCGCATCTGTTTCACCGCGCTCCTACTGTTCTGCCTCTTCCAGGCGCCGCTGCTTCAGCTCGCTCCGGCCCAGGCGCAGAGCGTGACGTCCGGCGGTCGGATCAGCGAGATTCGGGTCGAGGGCACGCAGCGCATCGAGCCTGAGACCGTTCGCTCCTATCTGCGCCTGAACCCGGGCGACGCCTTCGATCCAATTCGAATCGACCAATCCCTGAAGTCGATCTTCGCAACCGGCCTCTTCGCCGACGTTACCCTGCGCCGCGAGCGCGACGCGCTGATCGTGACCGTCGTTGAGAACCCGATCATCAATCGCGTGGCCTTCGAGGGCAACGACCGGATCGACGACGAGACCCTGGAGAACGAGACCGAACTGCGTTCGCGGATCGTTTTCACCCGCACCAAGGTGCAAAACGACGTTCAGCGTATCCTCGAGCTTTACCGGCGTTCGGGACGCTTCGCTGCCACCGTCGAGCCGAAGGTGATCGAGCTGGCGCAGAACCGGGTCGACCTCGTCTTCGAGATCAACGAGGGACCGGTAACGGGAATCCAGTCGATCAACTTCGTCGGCAACCGGGCCTTTTCCGACGGGCGCCTGCGGGAGGAGCTCTCGACCAGCGAGACCTCGTTCTGGAACTTCCTGTCGTCCTCCGACACCTATGACCCGGACCGCCTGACCTTCGATCGCGAGCTGCTGCGCCGCTTCTATTTGAGCGAGGGCTATGCCGACTTCCGCGTAGTATCGGTGGTGGCCGAGCTGACGCCGGGCCGCGAGGGCTTCATCGTCACCTTCACGGTCGACGAAGGCGAGCGCTACAGGTTCGGCAGCGTCGAGATCCAGACCAGCCTGCGCAACCTCGATCCCGAGAGCCTGCGTGAGCAGCTCGCGACCGAGGACGGCGATGTCTACGACGCCTCGGCCGTGGAGAAGTCGATCAACAATCTGACCGAGGAGGTCGGCAAGCTCGGCTTCGCCTTCGTCGATATCCAGCCGCGCGCCGAGCGCGACCGCGAATCGCTCATCATCGACCTGGTCTACGATATCAAGGAGGGGCCGAAGGTCTTCGTCGAGCGGATCGACATTCGCGGCAACGTGCGCACGCTCGACAAGGTGGTCCGGCGCGAGTTCCGTCTGGTCGAGGGCGACGCCTTCAACAGCGCGAAGCTCCGCCGCTCGCGGCAGCGAATCCAGAACCTCGGGTTCTTCTCCTCGGTCGACGTCAACAACGAGCCCGGCAGCGAGCCCGACCGCACGGTGGTGGCCGTCGATGTCGAGGAGCAGTCGACCGGCGACCTGACTTTCGGTGCCGGCTTCTCGTCCAATGCTGGACCGCTCGGCAATATATCCTTGCGCGAGCGCAACCTGCTCGGCCGGGGCCAGGACTTGCGTTTGGGCTTCACGCTCTCGGGTGAGCGCTCGCAGCTCGATCTCAGCTTCACCGAGCCCTACTTCCTCGATCGCAACCTCGCCGCCGGATTCGATGCCTTTCGGGTGGTCCAGGAGCAGGACGAGAGTTCCTTCGACGAGAACCGCTTGGGCGGCGGCCTGCGCGCCGGATACAATTACACCGAGAATGTCCGGCAGGTCTGGCGCTATATCGTCGCGAGGCGCAAGATCGATGACGTCGACGACAGCGCTTCCTTGGTGATTCAGGACGAGGAGGGGACCCGGACGGAATCCTCCATCGCCCAGGAGATCTCCTACGACACGAGGGATTCCCGCTTCGATCCGCGCGAGGGCGCGATTGCCACGCTCTCGACCCAGTTCGCCGGTGTCGGGGGTAACGTGAAGTTCCTCAAGACGACGGTGGGCGCTGGCTACTACTTCCCGCTCGCCGACGACCTGACCCTCAGCTTCAACGGCGAGGTCGGACGGATCGACGGCATCGGCGAGGACACGCGGGCGAGCGACCGCTTCTTCCTGGGTGGCACGTCGTTTCGCGGATTCGAGTTCGCGGGCATCGGTCCGCGCGACGCCAACACGGACGATGCCTTGGGCGGCAAGAATTTCTATACCGCCACGACGGAGTTCAGCTTCCCGATCGGCCTGCCGTCCGACATCGAAATCCGCGGCCGGGTCTTCAGCATCGTCGGCTCGGTATGGGATTTGGACAACAACACCACGGCCGTGATCGACGACGAGAATACCCCGCGTATCTCCGTCGGCACCGGCATAACCTGGAACTCTCCATTCGGCCCGGTTTTGATTGACCTTGCGCTTCCCGTGATTAAGGAAGACTTCGACGAAAGCGAGCTGCTGAGCTTTAGTTTCGGAACCAGGTTCTAGTTTTCATGTCCGCCCACTTGCGCAGTCTGGCAAGCGCGATGGCGCTTTCACTCCTGTTCGCGGCCTGCGTGAGTCTGCCCACGGCGCTACGCGCGCAGACGGCAAAGGCGCCGGTGATCGCGATCATCGACATGCAGCGCATCCTCAGCGAATCTTCCGCCGTCAAGGCGATGCAAGAACAGCTCGACGCACGCCGCTCGAGCTTCCAGCAGGAGCTCCAGAAGAAGGAGGAGGCTTTGCGCAAGAGCGATCAGGAACTGGCCCGTCAGCGCGCAATCCTCTCGGCCGACGCCTACGCGAAGCGGCGGCAGGAGCTCGAACGGCAGGTCGCCGAGATGCGGCGTGAAATCCAAGAGCGCCGCAAGGGACTCGACCGCCTGCTGAATCAAAGCATGAGCCAGGTGCGCCTGCGGCTCGTCGATATCGTCAAGAGTATTGCCAAGACCCGGGGGGCGGACCTTGTCCTGGCCAAGGCGATGGTCGTGCTCGTCAGACCAGACCTCGAAATCACCGACGAAGCGCTGCAACGCCTGAACGCCGAGCTTCCAAGCGTCGCGCTGCCCGTGCCACAGAATTGAGGTCGGCATGGCGGACCCTCGCTTCTTTTCCGTAGCCGGCCCCTTCAGCCTGGGCCAATTGGCGGAGATCGCCGAGGCCGAGCTGAGCGAAGGGGCGGATGCCGAGCAGCTCTTCACCGGCGTCGCCCCCTTGGATCGAGCCGGGCCCGGGGATGTCAGCTTTCTCGACAACAAGCGCTACGTGGAGGCCTTCGAGCAAAGCGGTGCGGGCGCCTGCGTGATCGAGCCGGCCTACGCCGAGCGGCGGCCGGACGGCATGGCGCTTCTCATTACCGACAAGCCCTACCGCGGCTACGCCCTCATCGCCCGAGCGTTCTTCCCCGAGCCGGCCGTGGCGCCCGAGGTCCACGAGACCGCTATCATCGATTCGAGTGCGCGTATCGAGCCGGATTGTCAGGTCGGTCCCTATGCCGTCATCGGCGCGAACGTCGAGATCGGCTCGGCCTGCCAAATCGGCCCTCACGCCGTGATCGAAAACGGTGTCGTGGTCGGTGCCGGCAGTCGTATCGGGCCGAGCGCCTTTCTCAGTCACTGCTTGATCGGCGCGCGCTGCCGCATTCATGCCGGCGCGCGGATCGGCAGCCGAGGCTTCGGCTTCACGCTCGACCCGGGCGGCTATCTCGACGTGCCTCAAGTCGGCCGCGTGATCATCGAGGACGATGTCGAGATCGGCGCGAACTCGACGATCGACCGAGGCGCCGGCCCCGACACGGTCATCGGAGCCGGGACCAAGATTGATAATCTGATCCAGATCGGGCACAACGTCCAAGTCGGGCGCGGCTGCGTTCTGGTCGCGCAGTCCGGTGTAGCAGGCAGCTCCAAACTGGAAGACTTCGTCATGCTCGGCGCCCAGGGGGGAATCGCGGGGCATCTCACCATTGGCAAGGGCGCGCAGATCGCAGCCCAGAGCGGCGTGATGCGCGACGTGCCGGCCGGGCAGTCGGTCTGCGGCGCACCGGCCATACCGATTCGGGACTTTTTCAAGCTTGTGGGCATCCAGCATCGGCAGCTCAAGGCCCCAAGGAAGAGCGATGACTGAGCAGACCGCATTGAAGCGAGAGGTCGGCGCCAAGGACGTGATGGAGATCATGCAGATGATTCCCCATCGCTATCCTTTTCTCATGATCGACCGCGTGATCGAGATCGTTCCGGACGTGAGCGCAATCGGCATCAAGAACGTCTCGATCAACGAGCCCTTCTTTCAGGGCCACTTCCCGCGCCAGCCGGTGCTGCCCGGGGTTCTGATCATCGAGGCGATGGCGCAGACCGCCGCGGTCTTCGTTGTCGAAACACTCGAAGGCGCGGCGGCCGGCAAGCTGGTCTATTTCATGACCGTCGACGAAGGCCGCTTCCGCAAGCCCGTGTTCCCTGGTGACGTGCTCAAGATCCACGTCAGCAAGGTCCGCAACCGAAAGAACGTCTGGAAATTCCGTGGCGAGGCAAGGGTCGAAGGCACGCTGATGGCCGAGGCGACCTACTCCGCCATGATCATGGATGACTAAGGACTCGATGGCACAAGTCCATGCGAGCGCCGTCGTCGAGCCCGGCGCAAAGCTCGGCGAGGCGGCGCGGATCGGACCCTACTGCTTGGTCGGGCCCGAGGTGGAGCTCGCCGATGGGGTCGTGCTGCATAGCCATGTCGTGGTCACGGGCCGCACGCGCGTTGGCCCGCGAACCGAGATCTATCCCTTCGCCTCGATCGGCCACCCGCCGCAGGACCTGAAGTACCGCGGCGAGCGCTCCGAGCTGGCCATCGGCGCGGACAACCGCATTCGCGAGCATGTGACGATCAATCCTGGGACCGAGGGCGGCGGCATGCTGACCTCGGTGGGCGACCGCTGTCTGCTCATGGTTGGCGCCCATGTGGCCCACGACTGCCGGCTCGGCAACGGCGTCATTATGGCCAACAACGCGACGCTCGGCGGCCATGTCGTGGTCGGCGATCAAGCCATCATCGGCGGCCTCTCGGCAGTGCACCAGTTCGTGCGCATCGGACGCAACGCGATGATCGGCGGCATGTCCGGGGTCGAGCACGACGTCATTCCCTTCGGCCTGGTTCTGGGCGATCGGGCGCACCTGAACGGGCTCAACATCGTCGGTCTCAAGCGCAACGGCTTCGCCCGCGGAGAGATCCAAAGCCTCCAGCAGGCCTACAAGGCGATCTTCACCGGCGCCGGCACGATCGCCGAGCGTCTCGAGGCGCTGAAGAGCGAAGCCGGCACGGCGGGCGCGGTCGACGAGCTGGTCAGCTTCGCGCTGGCCGAGTCCTCGCGCGCGCTTTGCCAACCCAAGAGCGATGACGGCAGATAAGCTCGGGATCGTCGCCGGCGGCGGCGAGCTGCCCGCGCGCCTGATCGAGGTCTGCCGCGAGCGCGAGCGCGGTGTCTTTGTCGTCGCCTTCGAAGGCCATACCGACCCCAAGACGGTGGAAGGCGTCGAGCACGTCTGGGTCCGGCTCGGCAGCGCTTCCGCGGCGCTGGAGCCGCTGCGCGCCGCCGGCGTGCGCGATCTGGTCCTGGCCGGCCCGATCACCCGCCCCAGCCTGACCGAGCTACGGCCCGATCTGAAGGTAGCCCGCTTCTTCGCCAAGGTCGGCAAGCGCGCGCTCGGCGACGACGGGCTGCTGCGGGCGATCATCCACGGCCTGGAGGACGAAGGTTTTCGGGTCCTTGGCGTCGACGACGTGGTCGGCGACATGATTGCGCTCGCCAAGACCTATGGTCGACACGAGCCCGACGAACAGGCTTGGCGAGACATCGAGCGCGGCATCGAGGTGGCCAAGGCGATCGGCGCGCAGGACATCGGCCAGTCCGCCGTGGTCCAGCAGGGTATCGTTCTCGGCGTAGAGGCGGTCGAGGGCACCGATGCGCTGCTGGCACGCTGCCGCGGGCTGCGGCGAGACGGCCCGGGTGGCGTGCTGGTCAAGGTCAAGAAGCCGGGCCAGGAGCGCAGGGCCGATCTGCCGACGATCGGAGCCCGCACGATCGAAGATGCCGCCGGCGCCGGATTGCGCGGGGTCGCGGTGGAGGCTGGCGGCACGCTGATCGTCGATGCCGGCCAGGTCGCCGAGCGGGCGGATGCGGCCGGCTTGTTCGTGATCGGCGTGCCGATCGAACCATGAGCGCCCTTGCGGGGGCGGACGCGCAAGGCCCCTTGATATTCCTGGTTGCGGGCGAGCCCTCGGGCGACCAGCTCGGCGCCCGCCTGATGGCGGCGTTGCGGGGCGAGACGGACGGCAAGGTGCGCTTTGCCGGAGTTGGCGGCCCACGCATGGCCGAGCAGGGGCTCGAGAGCCTCTTTCCCATCGACGAGCTGGCGGTGATGGGGCTGATCGAGGTGATCCCCAAGATCCCACTGGTCTGGCGCCGAATACGCCAGACCGCCGCGGCGGCTCGCGCGGCGCGGCCCGCAGCTCTCGTGACCATCGACGCGCCGAGCTTCACCCTCGAGGTGAGCCAGCGGCTCAAGGGCGAGGGCTTCCCGCTCGTTCACTACGTCGCCCCCTCGGTCTGGGCCTGGAAGGCCTGGCGGGCCGAGCGCATGGCGCGTTATCTCGACCATCTCCTGGCGCTCTTGCCGTTCGAGCCGCCCTATTTCGAGCGCCACGGGCTGGCGACCACGGTGGTCGGCCACCCGGCCGTCGAGGCACCCGCGCGGACGCCCGATCCCGCGGCTTTCAGGCGCCGTCTGGGGATCGCCGATGACGCGACCCTGGTCTCTGTCCTGCCGGGCAGCCGGCGCGGCGAGGTGCGCCGGCACGAGCCGGTCATGGCCGGTGCCTTGGCCCTGTTGAAGGCAAGATTTCCGAAGCTGCATGCGCTCGCGCCCACCGTGCCCACGGTCGCAGCGGAGATCGAGGCGCGGGCAAAGGCTTGGCCGGTGCCCTCGAGCGTGCTGCGCGAGTCTGGAGACAAGTTCGAGGCCTTCGCCGCGTCCCAGGCGGCCATGGCGACCTCGGGGACCATTGCCGTCGAGCTCGCGATGGCCGAGCTTCCGGCGACGATCCTCTATCGCGTGGGTCCGGTGACGGCGGTCCTCGGCCGCGCCCTTCTGAAGATCAAATTTGCCAGCCTGATCAACCTGTTACTAGACCGGGCCGTGCAGATCGAGTTGCTGCAGGAGGACTGCACGGCAGAGCGGGTGGCCGAGACGGTCGCCGCGCTGGTCGCCGACGAGGAGCGCCGCGCGGCCTATGTGGCCGGCTGCCGCGAGGCGACGGCGATGATGGGACGCGGCGGCGAGGCCCCGAGCCGCCGGGCGGCCCGGGCCATCCTTTCCCTGATCGGCGGTGGCCCTGAGAGTGCAGGGTAGCGTTGCGCTTGTAGTCGTGGCTGTGGCCGGTCAGCGTGCGTGCGTTGGGCGGCTTCAGGTAGCCTTGGGCACGCTCCAGCGCCTGGATCGAGGGATTCTCGTCGACGCAGATCACAACGGCATTCTCCGACGGCGCCAGATACAGGCCGACGATATCGGCCGCCTTGAAAGAAGACCTCGCCTGCGTCCAAAAAGGCTATGGCGCACGGAACATGGTCATCGTCAGACACTTCGCCATCAACATCGTGCGAAACGCAAACGACAAACGGCCCACTAAGCTCAGACGTAAAATCGCCGGATGGGATCCCACACATCTCGAGAAGCTCCTCACCGACTGAGCCGTTAAACTGAACTAGTTCTTTTACATCGTTTGACCGACTAGTTGCCTGCTGCTAGTCTCCCCGCAATCTTGGCTAGGTTATCCGGGTGGATGTGCGCTCGGAGAACCTAACGCTGCAGCGGGCGCTTGGGGAGGGGACCACAATTAGGAGACATGTGCGCGGCGCGTTGCTTGGCGCCTTTTTTGTTTTGGGCTTCGGCGGCGGCGCCCAGGCCGTGGTCATCCACATCGACCCCGGCAACATCGGCGAGACCTTCACGGACCGGAGCTTCGCCTTCACCGAGCTCGACGGCCAGAATCTCGATGGCAGCGCGGTCGCCTTGGATTTCGTCTTCGCGCCCAAGCAGCTCCAAGTTGCGTCTCCGGGGGGGAGGTTTGACTTTCTGGTCAGCTTTGAAATCCCCAGTGGTCTAACCTCTGTTCCTCCGTCACCTACCGCGTTCTTGTCGGATGAGAATGGAAACAGCCTTACGAGTAGCTTTATAGCCTCTGTGGGCCAGAGCGTTGGGGCGCCACCAAACAGGGTCAGGTACGGCGCATTTTTCAATCTACCACCTCTGAGCTTCCAGGGTTTGCGGTTCTCGATCACGCTGCCGACGTTTAGCGCTGCGCAGGTGAGCAATGCCAGACTCGATATCGATGGTGTCGCAGGCGACTTCCTGACCGTGGGCGCCCAGCAGTCGCAGCAGGTCCCCGAGCCGGCGACCCTGGCGCTCTTCGGTTTGGGCCTCGCCGGATTGGGGTGGGCCGTCAGGCGGCGGAAGGCTGCCTAGTACCCGGCATCACAGTTGACTAACTCGCCGTCCTTTGATGCCCATTTGATGGGCTTCGGTTTTGGTCCAGGCGAAGGGTATCGATCTTCTGCGCGCGCAGGAAGCGCCCGACCTGCTGCACATGCACGTCGCCGAGGGCACGGGAAAGGAGCGGCCCGATCCAGCAGCAAGCGTAGCCCGCCGGCGTAGGCTCCCCGCATCGCCAGAATGCGCCGGCCCGTCTCCTCGCCATAGCTCGGCGTTGGACCCCGCCCCAAGCGGTCGGCCAGCCCTGCCAGCCCCTCGTGCGGATAGCGACCGCGCCACTGGCCGACCGTACGCCGGGGCCGATTCAATGCGAATACAAAACGCTCTAACCGCGGCGGTCTAGCGGCACGTAGTCACGCTGCCCGAAGCCCGTGTAGAGCTGCCGCGGCCGGCTGATCTTCTGGCTCGGGTCTTCGATCATCTCGGTCCACTGGGCGACCCAGCCGACCGTACGGGCGACGGCGAAGAGCACCGTGAACATCGAGGTCGGGAAGCCCATCGCCTTCAGGATGATGCCGGAGTAGAAGTCGACGTTGGGGAAGAGCTTCTTCTCGACGAAGTAGTCGTCCTCCAGTGCGATGCGCTCCAGCTCCAAGGCCAGCGCCAGCAGCGGCTCGTCGCGAATGCCCAGCTCGTCGAGCACTTCGTGGCAGGACGTGCGCATCACCTCGGCGCGCGGATCGTAGTTCTTGTGGCCCCGGTGGCCGAAGCCCATCAGGCGGAAGGGGTCGTTCTTGTCCTTCGCCCGCTCGATGAACTCGGGGATGCGGTCCTTGCTGCCGATCTCCTGCAGCATCACCAGCACCGCCTCGTTGGCGCCGCCG
>JAKSDN010000769.1 GCA_022360075.1 Kiloniellales bacterium
GAGAAGGGCCTCGAGGTCTATCAGGGCAAGCCCCTGGTCAACTCGGTCACCGGCGAGGAGGAGCGTCTGGAGTCCGTGCTGCCGCTGATCAAGAAGTACGACGCCGCGGTAGTCGCGATCTCGAACGACGAGACCGGCATCTCCGAGGACCCTGACGTTCGCTACGAGGTTGCCAGGAAGATCGTCGAGCGGGCCGCCGACCACGGCATTCCGAAGGAGAACATCGTCGTCGATCCGCTGGTCATGCCGATCGGTGCGCTCGGCAACGCCGGCGTCGCAGCCTTTCGCCTGATCCGGCGCCTGCGCGAGGAGCTCGGCGTCAACACGACCTGCGGCGCCTCGAACGTCAGCTTCGGCTTGCCCAACCGCCATGCCATGAACGCCACCTTCCTCGCCATGGCCGCCGGCGCCGGCATGACCTCGGCGATCATGAACCCGCTCCACCAGGAGGAGATGACCGGCATCATGGCCGCCGACGTGCTCAACGGCGTGGACGCCAACTGCGGGCGCTGGCTGCGCAAGTTCCGCCAGCCCGCGCCGGAGGGCGCCGAGGGCGAAGGCCGGCGCCGCGAGCGCCGCCGCCGCCGGGCCTGAGCGCCTTGTCCGATGACGCCCTGATCGTCTTCACGCCGTCCGGCCGGCGCGGCCGTTTCAAGCACGGCACCCCGGTTCTGACCGCCGCCCGCGCGCTCGGCGTCGACATCGATTCGGTCTGCGGCGGCCGCGGCATCTGCGGGCGCTGCCAGATCACGCTGAGCAGCGGCAAGTTCGCCAAGCACGGCATCGATAGCGAGCCCGACCACCTCTCGGCCTTCAACGAGGTCGAGGCGCGCTACGGCAAGAAGAAGGGCATCAAGGAAGGCCGGCGCCTGTCCTGCCAGGCGCTGATCCACGGCGACCTGGTCATCGACGTTCCGCCCGACAGCCAGGTCCACAAGCAGGTCGTGCGCAAGCGCGCCGAGGTCCGCGACATCGAGATGGACCCGGCGATCCGGCTGCACTACGTCGAGGTCGAAGAGCCGGACATGCACCAGCCGACCGGCGATCTCGAGCGGCTGCAGCGGGCGCTGCGCGAGCAGTGGGGCTTGGCCGATCTGGACGAGTGCGACCTACGCACGCTCCAGGGCCTGCAGAAGGCCCTGCGCGACGGCGGCTGGAAGGTCACGGTCGCCGTCCATCGCGGCAAGCGCATCACGGCGATCTGGCCGGGCTTCCACGACCGGGCCTACGGTCTCGCCATCGACGTCGGCTCGACCACGATCGCCGCGCACCTGAGCAATCTTTCCTCCGGCGCGGTGCTCGGCTCGGCCGGAATCATGAACCCGCAGATCCGCTTCGGCGAGGATCTGATGAGCCGGGTCTCCTACGTCATGATGCATCCCGGCGGCGACCGGGAGATGACCGAGGTCGTGCGCGAGGCGATCAACACCGTGATCGACCAGGTCGCCGCCGAGGCGGAGATCGACAAGCTCGAGATCCTGAACGCCACCTTCGTCGGCAACCCGATCATGCACCACCTGCTGCTCGGCGTGGACCCGACCGAGTTGGGTGGCGCGCCCTTCGCGCTGGCGACCAACACCGGCATCACGCTCTGGGCTGGCGAGCTCGGGATCGAGATCCATCCCGACGCCCGGGTCTACGTGCTGCCCTGCATCGCCGGCCATGTCGGCGCCGACACCGCAGGCGTGATCCTGTCGGAGGCGCCGCACCTCTCCGAAGAGATCATGCTGGTGGTCGATGTCGGCACCAACGCCGAGATCGTGCTCGGCAACAAGGACCGCCTGCTGGCCGCCTCCTCGCCCACCGGCCCCGCCTTCGAGGGCGCGCAGATCTCCTGCGGCCAGCGCGCCGCGCCCGGCGCGGTCGAGCGGGTGCGCATC
>JAKSDN010001280.1 GCA_022360075.1 Kiloniellales bacterium
GCCGGGGCGACCATTGCGGGCGACTCGGCCTGCCAGCGGGTGATGCCGAACAGGCCCTCGAAGCCGAGCTTGGCATAGACCTCGGCACCGGCCGCCGTCGCGTCGAGGAAAGGCAGATAGCCGCGCTCCGCACAGGCTTCCAGGCAGTGCTCCATGAGGCGGGTGGCCAGGCCGCGGCGGCGCCAGTCGGGGTCCACCAGCACCATGCTGATCCAGGCCAGCGTTTCGCCGAAGGGCAGCACCAGGGCCGACGCCACGATCGGTGCGCCGTCCTCGGCCAGGCCGAAGCCGAGGCCCTGATCGAGCATGAAGCGCCAGTCGTCGGCGGTTTGATTCCAGCCCGCGCCGTCGGAAAGCGCCAGGCAGTCCTCGATATCCGCTGGGCCTAGGCGGCGCAGGCGCAGGCCGTCAGTACTTGCCATCCCGGGTCTCGAAATGGGTCGGCTTGCCGAGACTCTCGCGTTCGTGCGCGACCCAGTCGGCGACCCAATCGATCAGGCACGCGAGCGGTACCTCGGGATAGCCGAACAGCCGGGTCGCCTCGGCGCTGTTGGTGAGCCAGGCGGTCTCCGCCTCCTGGCCCACGATCCTGGCCTCCGTGTCGAAGCGCGCGGCGAAGGCCTCGGCGAGCCAGCGCACGGAGAGGATCTCCGGCCCGGTCACGTTGAGCGGCGAAGTCGGCGTCGTGCAGTGGGCGAGGGCGCGCAGCGTCTGGCTGTTCGCATCGCCCTGCCAGATTACGTTGACGTGGCCCATCGTGACGTCGACCGGCTCACCCTTGCGCACTGCCTGCGCGATGTCGTGCAGCACGCCGTAGCGCAGGTCGATGGCGTAGTTCAGGCGGATCAGCCGGCCCGGGCTGCCGGTCTTAACGGAGAAATGCTCGAAGATCCGCTCGCGCGCGACGCAGGAGTTAGCGTACTCGCCGGACGGCGGGTTGGCGGGAACGGACTCGTCCGCGCCTTGCGAGATCACCGGCACGAAGGGGTAAACGCAGCCGGTCGAGAAGGCGACGATGCGCGCGCCGGCGAAGTGCTCGCCGACCAGTGCCGGCACTTGCGCATTCATCGCCCAAGTCAGGTGCTCGGCCCCGGTCGAGCCGAACTTGCGCCCGGCCATGAAGACGACGTTCGCCAGCTTCGGCAGCTCTGCGACGGCGTCGCGCTCCAGCAGATCGCAGGCGATCGTCTCGATGTCCCAGGCGCGAAGCTTCTCGACGATGCCCGCTTCGCTGAAGCGCGCCACGGCGACAACGCGCTTGTCCGGCGCGGCGCGCTTGGCGAGGCGACAGAGCGTCGGGCCCATCTTGCCGCCGGCGCCGAGCACGATGATATCGCCGTCGAGCGCTTGCAGCGCCGCGGACAAGGCGGCCGAAGGGCGGCTCATGAAGTCCTCGAGCGCCTCGACGGATTCGAACCGCGCCGGCCAGCCCTCCCGTTGTGACTCAGACACTGCCGCCTCCCCACCGTTTCTGATGCGCTTTGCTTGGCAGCAGCCTTTAGGACGTTTGAGAGGGATTTTCCAGGGCGCAGTCGAAAACGTCGTGCGTGCTGGGCTTCGTCGAGGGGGTAGCGAGACTGCTGAACGGTACGTGGAGGAAGAATCTCGATTGGGCAATGGACGCTTTCTGCCGACAGAATTCGGGAATGTCTGGGCGGCTTGGAAATCCATAGTGCGCTTTGCGCGGTTCCTTCGGAACCCTTCGAGACGCCCGCTGACGCGGGCTCAGGATGAGGGATGTTCTTACTGCCACGAAGGTCTCACCTCATCCTGAGGAC
>JAKSDN010000176.1 GCA_022360075.1 Kiloniellales bacterium
CTGCCGATCACGCTGCCGCAGGAGCAGGTCGACTTGCTGATGGACGACGCCGAGCGCGGTGCCAACGCGATCGTCACCGTCGATCTGGAGAAGCAGGAGATCACAGGTCCCGACGGCGGCAAGATCAGCTTCGAGATCGACGCCTTCCGCAAGCACTGCCTGCTCAACGGCCTCGACGACATCGCGCTCACGCTGGAGAAGGACGACAAGATCGCCGCCTTCGAGTCGCAGCGCGGGGGTGCGCAGCCTTGGTTGTGACGTCAGGCTCAAGACGGATTTCCGGGACACCGACACTCTAGGAAGCCTCACAAACTGTCATGCCCGGGCTTGACCCGGGCATCCAGTCGAAGGCGGACTTCCTGGATTGCCGGGTCAAGCCCGGCAATGACAGAGATATAGACGGGGAATTCCCACGTGCCATCCAACAAGAAACTGCTGATTCTGCCGGGCGATGGCATCGGCCCGGAGTGCATGGCGCAGGTACGCCGCGTGATCGACTGGTTCGACCGGCGCGGCAGCGCGACCTTCGAGGTCGAGGAGGACCTCGTCGGCGGCGCGGCGATCGATGCCCACGGCGTGCCGCTGGCCGACGCGACCATGGACAAGGCCCTGCAGGCCGACTCGGTGCTGCTGGGCGCGGTCGGCGGGCCGAAGTGGGACTCGCTGCCCTTCGAGCAGAAGCCCGAGCGCGGCCTCTTGCGCCTGCGCAAGGAGATGGCGCACTATGCCAACCTCCGGCCCGCGCTCTGCTTCGACGCCCTGGTCGAGGCCTCGACCCTGAAGCCCGACGTGGTCTCCGGCCTCGACATCGTGATCGTGCGCGAGCTCACCGGCGGGGTCTATTTCGGCGAGCCGCGCGGCATCGAGGATCTGCCCGATGGCACGCGCCGCGGGATCAACACGCAGGTCTACACGACGCCGGAGATCCACCGCGTCGCGCGCGTCGCCTTCGAGCTGGCGCGCAAGCGCCAGGGCCGGCTCTGCTCGGTCGAGAAGGCCAACGTGATGGAGTCGGGCGTGCTCTGGCGCGAGGAGGTGACCAAGCTGCATCAGACCGAGTACTCGGACGTCGCGCTCAGCCACATGTATGCCGACAACTGCGCCATGCAGCTCGTGCGCGCGCCCAAGCAGTTCGACGTCATCGTCACCGATAACCTGTTCGGCGACATGCTCTCCGACGCCGCGGCGATGCTAACCGGCTCGCTCGGCATGCTGCCCTCGGCCTCGCTCGGCGATCCCGACCCGCAAGCCGAGGGCCGGCGGCGCGGCCTCTACGAGCCGGTGCACGGCTCGGCCCCGGACATCGCCGGGCAGGACGCGGCCAATCCCCTGGCCAGCCTGCTCAGCCACGCGATGCTGCTGCGCTATTCCTTCGACCTCGGCGAGGAGGCGGCGCTGATCGAGCGCGCGGTCCAGTCGGTCCTCGCAAAGGGCCTGCGCACCGGCGATATCATGCAGCCCGGCGCGACCAAGGTCTCCACGACCGCCATGGGCGATGCCGTCCTGGCCGAGCTGGAGGCCTTATCGGGCTGAGGGCCGGCCCGATGCAACAGGGACGCAAGGGGCGCTAAATCGCGTTGAAGTCGTCCGGCCCGATTCGATCGAGCCAGGCGGCGTAGTCATCGACCGCCTGATCCGGGGTCATGAACGTGAAGCCGAACTCGCGCGTGAAGCGTGCCGCGCTGATCGGCGCGCGTTTGCGTGACAGATCGTCGTTGTAGGCGACGCTGTGGGGCCCCATGCCATCCTGAAGAGTCATCTGCACCGGCCGACGCCGCGCGAGCGCTTCCGCCAGCAGGTCTGGCGTCCAGACTTTGCCGAGGCCGAGGTTGTAGACGTCGGCGGCCGACCGCTCCGCCTTCAGCAGCCGCGCGAGCGCGGCCGCGATGTCGAGGCTCGAGGTCCAGTCTCGGGCGCCTCCCTTCGCTAGGCTGAAGGGCCGCTGGTTCAGGACGGAACGGGCGACCTGCCAGGGCGGCGAGAGCGTCTGGCGGACGCCGGTCTCGTGCTCCCACGGACCGAATGCCGCGGTGATCCGCGCGCAAACCGTCTCCAGTGCCTTGCTGTGCCCGGCTTCGCGCACCAGCGTCTCGCTGGCGAGCTTCGTGAAGCCGTACAAGCCCAGCGGCGCCGTCGGGGCCTCCTCGTCGACCGGCGTGCCGGCGAAGGGCGCGGCACCGTAAACCGCGGAAGACGATGGATAGACGAAACGTCTGACGCCGGCGGCGGCGGCCTCTTCCAGGAGAATCGCCGTCGACAGCGTGTTGACCGCGATGGCGCGCTCGGCCTCGCGCGGCGCGGCGTCCGGTCCAAGCGTGATCGCCGCGCCGTGCAAGACGGCCTCGGGCGCGGATCGCCTCAGGGCCTGGGCGAGGCGCGAGCGGTCGCGCACATCGGCCTCTAAGGTCTCGAGGTGGCCGGGCAAGGCCGCGAAATTGCGTTGGGCCACGGCGGACAGCGGCCAATCGTTCAAGGCGATGACGTCGTCGCCTTGCCCTAGCAGGGTCTCGACCAGGGTCAGGCCGATGAACCCGCCGGCACCGGTGACCAGAATCCTCATGCCAGCTCGCGCGCGGCCTTGTGGCCGTGGTAGACGGCCTCGACCGCGGTCCGCGCGGCCACGTTGTCGCCGACCTGCGTGACGGGCACCTCGGCCGCGCGGAGCTCCCGATAGAGCGATTGATCGGCGCGCGCATGCGTCGCCGCGACGAGGCCGCTAAAGCCTTGACGGACCTCTTGCTCGCCGGAGGAGAGATCCTCGACGGTCACGGCCTGCCCGTCCCACGCCAGCACACGATGCAGGGGGCGCAGGCGCACGCCGCGTTCGCGCAGTCGC
>JAKSDN010000580.1 GCA_022360075.1 Kiloniellales bacterium
AGCGCCGCGGCGACGGAATCGAACTCGACCTTGATCATCTCATCGGTGATCTCCACGCCCTCGGGCGGGTCGATCAGAATCGGCTTGAGCAGCTTGCGCGTCTCCTCGTTGCGGCCGTAGGCCAGGAACTCGAGCACGTTGTGAACGTTCAGGGCACGCAGCTTCAGATAACGCTCCGGTCCGGCGGCGAGCAGGAGCTGGGCCTGCGAGACCCAATCCATGATCTTGTAGAGCCCGTAGGGCGTCTCGAGAAACAGGATGATCGGATTGTAGGTCGCCAGGTTCTGCGCATCGGTGATCTCGAAGGCGGCGAGGCGGAACTTGACGTCCGAGCTGATGCCGTCGATCAGATCGAGCGGATAGAAGCGCGCGATCTCCCGCGCCTTGGCGACCGGCCGGTTGAGCCGGACTCGCGATGGCATCTGCTCGATCAGGTAGTTGAGGCCGAGGCGCGGAAACATGCCCTGCAGCAGCGAGAAGGCGATCAGAAAGCCGATCCCACCCGCCGCTTCGAGGGCGAAGCCATTGGCGACCGCATGGCGCAGAACGATGGCGGTCAGGCAGGTCAGCAAGATGTGCACGGAGGTCCGCAGGAAGGACAGCGGCGAGAGGTCGTAGTTGGCGATCCGCAATACCAGATAGCCGATCGACCAGACATAGGCGGCCGAGAAGGCCGTCGCGAGCAGCACCGCCGTCCCGTGTTGGTAGGCGGCGCGCTTGGCGTCGTCCTGCGGAACCGGTCCCGAGAGCACGAAATCGAGGCCGCCGAACTTGGCTCCCGCGCCCTTCGAGATCGCGACGAAACCGACGGCGCTGATGAGCACGAAGATCAGGACAGGGATCGCGTAGTTCGCCGCCTCCTTGAAGCGGTTCACGAAGCGCGCCTCCTCCTCCCGTCTGAGATAGCGCGCCCGCGCCATGGCGAAGGTCTGCACGTTCGCGGCGCTTCCCTTGCCCTCCCCCAACTCGAGCAGCGGCTTGAGCTCGTCGAGCAGGCCGTTGCGATGCGCGCGGATGTTGTGCCGGCCGATGAAGACGGCGAAGGGCAGCAGCAGGCTCAGCGTGAAGGGAATGATGAAGCGATGGTCGGCCAAGAAGGCCCAGATGCCGGTCATGGTCCTGTCTCCCTCGGTTCCTGCGCCGAAAGCGGGAGAGGTGCTCTTGCTCGACAACAGGTTGGGAGGAAGACGGCGGCTCGGCTGTGGCGATTGCCACAACAATTCAGGAATCGGACAGCAGGCAGAAGGGAAAAGGGTGTCGCCGAGGCGACACCCCTTCCCGCGTTGGCTCGGCGTGTTACTCCGCCGCCGAGGTCGAGACGTAGGCCGTGCCCTCGTGGGGCCGCTGGACCAGCTCGTCGTAGGCGGTGAGCAGGTCCTTGGTGATCGGGCCCGGCGTAAAGCTGTAGGAGCCGATCTCGCGCACCGGCGTGACCTCCACCGCCGTACCGGAGATGAAGACCTCGTCGGTCTCGGCGAGCTCCTCGGGCATGATCGCGCGCTCGATGACCTCGTAGCCGCGCTCATGGGCCAGGTCGATCACCGTGCGCCGGGTGATGCCGTCCAGGAAGCAGTCGGGCGTCGGCGTGTGCAGCTTGCCGCCCTGCACCAGGAAGATGTTGGCGCCGGTGGCCTCGGCGATGCGGCCGCGGTAGTCGAGCATGAGCGCGTCGTTGTAGCCCTCGGCCTCGGCGGCATGCTTGGACATGGTGCAAATCATGTAGAGCCCGGCCGCCTTGGAATCGGTCGGCGCGGTCTCGGGCGCCGGCCGGCGCCACTTGGCGAACTGCATGCGGATGCCCTGGAGGCGCGCCTCCGGCGAGAAATAGGCCGGCCAGTCCCAGGCCGCGATCGCGCAGTTGATGCGGTTCTTCTGCGCCGAGACGCCCATCATCTCGCTGCCGCGCCAAGCCAGAGGCCGGACGTAGCCGTCGACGATCTTGTTGGCCTCGAGCACGCGCATCGAGGCCGCGTCGATCTCCGGGACGCTATAGGGAATCTGAAAGCCCAGGACCCGGGCCGAGTAGTGCAGCCGCTCGTGATGCTCGGTCATCTTGAAGATGCGGCCGTTGTAAGCGCGTTCGCCCTCGAACACGCAGCTCGCATAGTGTAAGCCGTGCGTGAGAACATGGACCTTGGCCTCGCGCCAGGGCACGAGCTCGCCGTTGAACCAGATCACGCCGTCGCGGTCGTCGAAAGGTAACATAGCCATTCCTAACCCCACCTCATGTGGTCGTTTTTATCCCGGTCCCGGCCCCGTCTTTCCGGACGTTTGTGCAAAGAAACCGCAACGTTTCCCAATGAGTCCCTGCGTTAACGAAACTTTATGTCGTAAACGGGTTGCAGGATGTAACAGAGTTAGTCATATATGTCAATATGGCTGACGTAAAAACAGGCCCCAATCCGCTTTTCCTGCGCGAGGAGGAGCTGCGCCAGGGCATCGAGCTGCTGTTCTTCGCCTATCGCGATTTCACGGCCGAGCCCGACCGGATCCTCGCGCGCTACGGCTTCGGGCGGGCCCACCACCGGGTGATCTACTTCGTCGGGCGCCATCCCTCGATCACCGTGAGCGAGCTGCTGGGCATCCTCAACATCACCAAGCAGAGCCTGTCGCGCGTGCTCGGCCAGTTGGTGCGCGAGGGCTTCGTCAGCCAGCGGCCGGGGCCCCAAGATCGGCGCCAGCGATTGTTGACCCTGACAGAGAAGGGCTTCGCGCTGGAGCGCGAGCTGAGCGAGAACCAGCGCGCCCGCATCGCCCGCGCCTATCGCGCCGCCGGCGCCGAGGCGGTCGAGGGCTTCCGCAAGGTCATGCTCAGCCTGATCAACGAGGAGGACCGCAAGCGCTTTCTCGAGTCCGGGCCCGGCCTCAAGGTCGCGTCCCGCCGTTAGGATCTTCACGATGCTGTCGGCACCCGCGCTAGGCTCAGGAAGCCGCCTCGGGAATTCAAGGCCAGCGCCATGACCGACGACATCTCCCATATCCTCGTGGTCGACGACGACAATCGCCTGCGCGATCTCTTGCGCCGCTTCCTCACCGAGCAGGGCTTCCGCGTGACGACGGCAACCGACGCCGCGGATGCCCGCTCCAAGATGGCCTCGATCGCCTTCGATCTGCTGGTGCTCGACATCATGATGCCGGGCGAGTCGGGCCTCGAGCTGACCCGGGCGCTGCGCCGCGACAACGCGGTGCCGATCCTCCTGCTCACGGCGCGCAGCGAGACCGAGGATCGCATCGACGGCCTGGCGGTCGGCGCCGACGACTACCTGGCGAAGCCCTTCGAGCCGCGCGAGCTGGTGCTGCGGATCAAGGCGATCCTGCGGCGCTCGGGCGAAACCACCGCGGCCGTCGAGGAGAAGCTCCAGTTCGGCGCGTATTGCTTCGACCTGGAGCGCGAGGAGCTGCGCCTGGGCGACGGCTTCGTCCATCTGACCGCCGCCGAGGCCTCGCTGCTGAAGGCTCTGGCGCGCCGGCCGGGAGAGCCGGTCTCGCGCGAGCGCCTGATGGCCGAGAACCCGATCATCAGCAATCTGCGGACGATCGACGTGCAGATGACACGGCTTCGACGTAAGATCGAGCAGGATCCGCGCTATCCCAGGTTCTTACGGACGGTGCGGGGCACCGGCTACGTTCTGATGCCCGATTGAAGAACGGACGGACATGACGGTCTATTCATCGGAGCCAGGGACCTGGCAGCGCTTCTCGATCAAGCGGTTTCTGCCCAAGGCCCTGCTCGGCCGTTCGCTGCTGATCATCGGCGCGCCGCTGGTCCTGGTCCAGGTCATCGCGACCTGGATGTTCTACGACCGTCACTACGATCACGTCACGAAACGCCTGACGCAGGGCGTCGCCGGCGACATCGCCATGGTCGTCGAGCTGATGGAAGAGGACCCGGAGGCCGCTATGGCCTCCGGCATCGTCAGCGCGGCGGCTGCGATCATGTGGCTCGACGACGTCTCCTGGCGGCGCGGCGCCCGCCTGCCCGACGGCCCGGACTCGATCGGCTCCGGGATCTTGGAACAGAAGCTCTTCAGAGCCCTGGAAGGGCGGCTCGACTACCCCTTCCGGATCGACACGCGCTCGAGCGAGCACAACGTCAAGATCGAGATCGAGCTGCCCGACCGCGTGCTTCAGATCCTGGTGTCGCGCGACCGCCTGTTCAGCTCCACCGCCTATATCTTCATCATATGGATGGTCGGCAGCTCGATCGTGCTCTTCGCCGTCGCGACGCTGTTCATGCGCAATCAGGTCCGGCCCATCCGCCGCCTGGCCCACGCCGCCGAGAGCTTCGGCAAGGGCCAGGACGTGCCGGCCTTCAAGCCCGAGGGCGCAACCGAGGTGCGCCAGGCGGCGGTCGCCTTCATGCAGATGCGCGACCGCATCAAGCGCAGCATCTCCCAGCGCACGGAGATGCTGGCCGGCGTCAGCCACGATCTGCGCACGCCGCTGACCCGCATGAAGCTCGAGCTCGCCCTCTTGGGCGACTCGCCAGAGGTCGAAAACCTGGAGACCGACGTCGAGCAGATGCGCAAGATGGTCGAGGGCTACCTCGCCTTCGCCCGCGGCGAGGGCACAGAGCAGGTCGTCCCGACCGAGCTCTCGGCGCTACTGCACGACGTCGTCGAGCAGATGCGCCGCGACGGCCGGACCATCGACCTGCACACGGAAGAGCGGCTCGACCTGGCACTGCGGCCGGAGAGCATTCGCCGCTGCCTGACCAACCTCATCGCCAATGCCCAAGTCCACGGCGAGCAGGTCTCGATCCGGGCCGGACGGCGCAATGCGACGGTCGAGATCACGATCGACGACGACGGCCCGGGGATTCCCGCCGACAAGCGTGAAGAGGTCTTCAAGCCGTTTTTCCGCTTGGACGATTCGCGCAACCCGGAGACCGGCGGCACCGGCCTGGGTCTCACCATCGCGCGTGACGTGGTGCGTGGCCACGGCGGCGATCTAACGCTGGAGGATGGGCCGGGCGGCGGACTGCGTGCCCGCCTCTGGCTGCCAGTCTAAATCGGCCCGCCGAGTGCCATCAAGGAGATGGCGCTGATGGCGAAGGACGCGATCGCCAGGATGACGAAGGAAATCAGCTCAGAGCGCTTGGGCGATTTGAAGCTCGGACGCTTGTCGTGCCAAAAGTGCGCTGCCATTCCCGTTTCCCGAACTTCAGCCACATGGCTGCCTCAGAGATCTACGGTTATAGCAGGAGACTTTTAACATCCCCTTGACGGGGCAGGCCTTTCCAAGGCCAACAAGGTGCGCTCAAGCGCTAGCTGCGACCGCGCCGCCACGTGGCGCATCGCTCGCGCAGAACTCAGAACCGGAGGTCGGTCGGGAAGGGTCCGTCGCAGGGGTGATCCGGCAGGTCGTTGCCGGGCCGGCCGTGCAAAGGTGACGTGAAGATCATAACGGGTCTCCGAAAGTAGTTCTCTTTGCCGAGAACGTTCGCAGACCTCCATCTATTCCCTCCGAACAAAGTTAAGCAGCGGGATTTTCGCCGACCAGACATGCGATAGACGCATGGACTGTGAGGTTATCGAGGGACGGGATCCGCCGGCGCCGACTCAGTACAGGCGACCGCCGTTCGGCACGTCGCGCTCCGGCCGCACCA
>JAKSDN010000528.1 GCA_022360075.1 Kiloniellales bacterium
TCTGCACGAGGGGCTGGGCTCGATCGCCCAGTGGCGCGATTTCCCCATTGCCCTCGTCGAGGTGACCGGCCTGCCGGCCCTGGTCTACGAGCGCTGGGGCTTCGGCCGCTCGGAGCCGCTGACCCTGCCGCGCCCGAGCGACGATCTGCCGCGCGGAGCCGTGGAGGCCTTGCCCGAGGTTCTGGCCGGCTGCGGCATCGAGCGACCGGTCCTGATCGGCCATTCCGACGGCGGCTCGATCGTGCTGATCTACGCCGCCGCCTTCCCCGAGCGTCCGGCCGCCTGCATCACCGAGGCGGCCCACGTCTTCGTCGAGGACGTGACGCTCCAGGGCATACGGGATGCCGCCCGGGCCTGGGAGACCACGGATCTCCGCGAGCGCTTAGCGAAGTATCACGGCGCGGGGACCGAGCGCGTCTTCCGCGGCTGGACCGAGACCTGGCTGCGTGCGGACTTCCGCGACTGGGACATCACCGATCGCCTGGCGGACATCGTCTGCCCGCTGCTGGTGATCCAAGGCGCCGACGACGAATACGGCACGCCGGCCCAGGTCGAGGCGATCGCCGCCGGCGTGTCGGGCCCGGCCGAGCCGCTCATCGTGCCGGACTGCGGCCACATCCCGCATCTGCAGCAGGGCATGGCGGTGCTGGAAGCAATGGCGGCATTTTTGCAGGCTTCAGTGGCGCTCTCTCACGACACGCAGACTCGACCTTGAGTCACTTGGTCCGACTGCAAGCGCGTCAGTCCCTTCGATCCATGTCCCGCGGACATTTAGCAGCAGGAGTCCATCACGAAGTCGATCGCGAGCATTTCACGCTCCAGGTCGCCCACCTCGTGGAACAGGGCTCTTGCCTTTCTGGAATCCCCGCAGGCTGTGGCCGGTCGCCCTTGGAGCCGAGCGGACAAGGCTCTGAGCATCAACGCACCCGCGTAGCCATGCTGACCCTCTAACCGCATGTTTGGGAACAACTGCCCGGCTCCACTTTCGATTTGAGTCAACCACGCTCGCATCTCCGGCGTACGGTAGGGACCATCGGGGCCGGACGCATTAGCGAACTGATCCCGCAGCGCTTTCGCTTCATTACGAGCTGATTCGGCACGCTGCGATGCAGACCGACGATCGCCGATTTGTGCTACGTGTTCGTGGGCGGCAGCGGCCAAGGTTAAGCCCGTGATATCCGTGCCCAGGCTCAAGACTCGTAGGAATGCTCGTTCGGCGCCCGCGAGATCGCCACTTTTCAGGAGGATCCGTCCCAGCGTCTGCCAGCCATCCGGATCCAGAGGATCGAGGAGAGTGGAGCGCTCGAGCGCTTTCAGCGCGCCTCCTTCGTCGTGCAGATAGGTGATCGTTCCGAGATGCCGGTTCGCTCTGGCCGCGTCACAACGCTGCGTCGGGTCTGCCCGCATCTCTTCCTCTGCATTCGCCGCCAGCTCGGATATGACGGTTTCAGCCGCTGCGATATCACCTGTACTGAGGCCGGCAAAGACGGTGGCTTTCTTGGTTTCCGAGAAGCTCGGACCAACCAGATCTTCGATGAACCATAGGACTTTTGATAGCTGACGGTTGTCTGTCTCGAGGATCGCGACTCTCTCTGCTAGATCATCATTTGAGTTCAGCGCCGACAGAACACCCGGAGGGTCGACCCATTGATACAAGAGCCGCGAGTAGATCGATGTCGGAACAATGGAATAGATCAGAACGCCAATGCCGGCCAAGCCGAGAAAGAACAGGATCTTGTTGCGACGATCTTGCGTTGCCATACCCTGTGTCCTTGCCACTGGAAATAGATCTTGAACGGATTTCGATTATAGGCACCTGGAATTTCTCCAATGGGACTTTTTTCAGAATTGGCGCGCCTGAGGATCTTGCTTGGCCGGCCGTTCGGATCGATCTGTTGTTGGCTGGGCATTGGTGTGTAACGGCCGACTCCCCCCGCGCATCCAACCCGTCAGGAGCCGCCGAACCGGGTGGCGTAACGAGGCGCTGCCGCCTTCCCCCGCCTGGACACGCCGGGCTAGATGGTTAAGGTAGCCGCGGTCGCGCGGGCCGAGCCTAAATGGCCGTGGGCGTGGGTTCGGCGGTTCCACCACGAAGACAAGCACCACCGAGAGATCGCCATCAGGATTCCCTGCGGGAGGGCCAAGCCGTGAGCGGTACCGACAGCCTCAAGACCCGCCGCACCCTCGAGGTGAGCGGCAAGCGCTACGACTACTACTCCATCGAGGCCGCGGCGGCGGCCGGCATCGGCGACATCTCGCGCCTGCCCTTCTCGCTCAAGGTGCTGCTGGAGAACCTGCTGCGCTACGAGGACGGCCAGACCGTGACGGTCGACGACGTCAAGGCGCTCGGCGCCTGGACCCAGGACAAGCGCTCGGACCGCGAGATCGCCTATCGGCCGGCCCGCGTGTTGATGCAGGACTTCACCGGCGTGCCGGCCGTGGTCGACCTGGCCGCCATGCGCCAGGCCATGACCGCGCTCGGCGGCGATCCGCAGAAGATCAACCCGCTCTCGCCGGTCGATCTGGTGATCGACCACTCGGTCATGGTCGACGCCTTCGGTGGGCCCAAGGCCTTCGAGAAGAACGTCGAGATGGAATTCGCGCGCAACGGCGAGCGCTACACCTTCCTGCGCTGGGGCCAGAAGGCCTTCGACAACTTCCGGGTCGTGCCGCCGGGCACCGGCATCTGCCACCAGGTCAATCTGGAGTACCTCGCGCAGGTGGTCTGGACCAAGGCCGAGAACGGCGCAACGCTCGCCTATCCCGACACCCTGGTCGGCACCGACAGCCACACCACCATGGTCAACGGCCTCTCGGTGCTGGGCTGGGGCGTGGGCGGCATCGAGGCCGAGGCGGCGATGCTCGGCCAGCCGGTCTCCATGGTGATCCCGGAGGTGATCGGCTTCCGCTTGACCGGCACGCTGAAGGAAGGGGCGACGGCGACCGACCTGGTGCTGACCGTCACGCAGATGCTGCGCGCCAAGGGCGTGGTCGGCAAGTTCGTCGAGTTCTACGGGCCCGGCCTCGACCACCTGACCCTGGCCGATCAGGCGACCATCGCCAACATGGCGCCGGAGTACGGCGCGACCTGCGGCTTCTTCCCGGTCGATGCCGAGACCATCCGCTACCTCACCTTCACCGGGCGCGATCCCGAGCGCATCGCCCTGGTCGAGGCCTATGCCAAGGCCCAGGGCCTGTGGCGCGACAGCGACACGCCCGATCCGGTCTTCACCGACAGCCTGGCGCTCGACCTCGGCTCGGTGGAGCCGAGCCTGGCCGGGCCGAAGCGGCCCCAGGACCGGGTCGCGCTCTCGGGCACCGCCGCCAACGCCTTTGAGGCGATCAAGGCTGGCGGCGTGACCGATGGGGCCAAGGAAGTGCCGGTCGCGGGCGGCAACTACGCGCTCTCGCACGGCGACGTGGTGATCGCGGCGATCACTTCCTGCACCAACACCTCGAACCCGAGCGTGCTGGTCGGCGCGGGACTGGTCGCGCGCAAGGCGCGGGCCAAGGGCCTGACGGTCAAGCCCTGGGTCAAGACCTCGCTCGCCCCGGGCTCGCAGGTGGTGACCGACTATCTGGAGGCTGCCGGCCTGCAAGCGGAACTGGACGCGCTCGGCTTCGACCTGGTCGGTTACGGCTGCACGACCTGCATCGGCAACTCCGGGCCGCTGCCCGAGGCGATCGGCGAGGCAATCGACCAGGGCGACCTCCACGTCGCCGCCGTGCTGTCCGGCAACCGCAACTTCGAGGGCCGGGTCAATCCGCAGACCCGGCTCAACTATCTGGCGTCGCCGCCGCTGGTGGTGGCCTATGCCCTGGCCGGCTCGATCACCAAGGATCTGCTCACTGAGCCGCTCGGCAACGACCAGGAAGGCACGCCGGTCTTCCTGCGCGACATCTGGCCGAGCAACCAGGAGATCCGCGAGATCGTCGACCAGGTCGTCACGCGCGAGATGTTCGTCGAGCGCTACGGTAACGTCTTCGAGGGTCCGCCGCAGTGGCGCTCGATCGACGCCGGGGGCGGCTCGACCTTCGAGTGGCAGGACGCCAGCACCTACGTGCGCTACCCACCCTTCTTCGAGGACATGACGGCCGAGCCGGGCGCGCTCAGCGACGTCGAAGGCGCGCGCATGCTGGCCAAGCTCGCCGACTCCGTGACCACCGACCACATCTCTCCGGCCGGCGCGATCAAGCAGGACAGCCCCGGCGGCGCCTACCTGACCGAGCATCA
>JAKSDN010000028.1 GCA_022360075.1 Kiloniellales bacterium
AGGCCCTGATGGCGCCAGGCCTTGCCCTGGTAGTTGCGCGGCGTGTCGAGGTCGCCGAGTACCGTCAGGCGGGGGGTCTCGTCAGAGGGATAGATCGGCTGGAAGAGGCGCTGATAGATGGGGCGGCGAGCGATCTCCGCGCGGCGCTCGGCGGTGAGGTAACCGCTTTCCCGCGAGTGTTCGGTGGTGCAGGCGGCTAAAAGCAGTAGGAATAGGAACGCGGCGACAGCGAGAACGCCCCCCTCGCCGAACCTCTTCCCCCACTGGGGGGAGAGGGATGTGCAGGCTTGGCGAGGCGTTAGCCGAGCCTTAGCCGGAGCTGGGTGAGGGGGGTGCGCTCGGTCCAAACGGCCGATGAACGGAAATCTCACCCGCTGCGCGGCAGCGCGGTCTCGACCAGCTTGGCCCAATAGCTGGCGCCGATCACCGCGGCCTCGTCGTTGAAGTCGTAGCTCGGGTTGTGGACCATGCAGCCGCCGGGCTCGCCCTCGGCGCCGTTGCCGAGCCAGATGTAGCAGCCGGGCTTGGCTTCCAGCATGTAGGCGAAGTCCTCCGAGCCCATCAGCGGCGGCCAGTCGGTCTCGACCTTCTCCACGCCCACGACCTCGGCGGCGACCTCCGCCGCAAGATCCGTCGCCGTATCCGTGTTCACCACGGCCGGATAGCGCCGCTCGTAGCGCAGACCCGCCGTCGCGCCATGGGTCGCGGTCACGCCCTCGGCGATGCGCCGGATGTCGGCCTCGACGCGGTCGCGGGCCTCCTTGCTGAAGGTGCGCGCGGTGCCGCGCAGCACGACCTCCTGCGGGATCACGTTCCAAGTGTCGCCGCCGTGGATCTGGGTGACGCTCACCACCACCGGGTCGAGCGGATCGATGATCCGGCTGCTGATGGTCTGCAGCGCCGTGACGATCTCCGCCGAAATCACCACGGGGTCGATCCCATGCTGCGGCATGGCCGCGTGGGTGCCCTTGCCGGTCACCGTGATCTCGAAGATGTCGAAAGCCGCCATCGCCGGACCCGTGCGCATCGCGATGGTGCCGAGCGGCAGGCCGGGCATGTTGTGCATGCCGTAGACCGATTCCACCGGGAACTTCTCGAACAGGCCTTCCTCGACCATGACCCTTCCACCGCCTTCGTTCTCCTCGGCGGGCTGGAAGATGAAGTAGACCGTGCCGTCGAAGTTACGGGTCTCGGCAAGGTACTTGGCCGCGCCGAGTAGCATGGTGGTGTGGCCGTCGTGGCCGCAGGCGTGCATCTTGCCGTCGTTCTTCGAGCGGTGCTCGAACTCGTTCAGCTCGTGGATGTGCAGGGCGTCCATGTCCGCGCGCAGGCCGATCGCCTTGCCGTCGCCCCCTTGACCGTGCAGGACCCCGACGACCCCGGTGGTCGCGAGGCCCCGGTGCACCTCGATTCCCCAGTCCGCCAGCTTCTCGGCGACCACGTCCGAGGTCCGCTGCTCCTCGAACGCGGTCTCCGGATGGGCGTGGATATCGCGCCGCCAGGCGGTCATGTCCTCATGGAAATCGGCGATGCGGTTGACGATCGGCATGGCTGGCTCCTCCCGCGGGCATGTTCTTGTGTGCGCGAGGAACCGTAGCGGCGCGCGCTGGCGCGATCAATGGGAGCGATCCGAGCGCGCCGCGGCGCGGGCGATGATGCGTGGGGTGCGGGCCGCGGCCGCTCGGTCGTGTGCGTTCGATTACCGGAGCGGCGCCACCGTGCCGCCCCTCACCTACTGGGTGAGGTGTGTCTGGGCGACGTGCTCGCCGATCTCGATAAAGACGTCCTCCAGGGCGTCAGCGTCGGGCGCGTTGTGGAAGTACGGCGCCGTCGTGCCCGAGGCAACGGTCTGCAACAGGGCCTCCAGGTCCGAATCGTCGCTGGTGAACTGAATGGTATAGATCCTGGTCCCCGTGGCTTTGATCTTGTCGGCGATCTCGATCAGACGGGCATCCAGCTCGGCCTGGGCCGCGGCGCCGCCGCCGAACGCGCCCTGGTAGGCGTCTTCGCGCGTGGCACTGCCGTAGTTCTCGCCGTCGGTCAGCAGGACGATCGCCCGGTAGGGAACCGGATCGGGATTCGCCGTCGCCTCGGTGAACGGGGCCTCGGGCATCAGGACCCGCCAGGCCCACACTAGTCCCTGCGGGATGATTGTGACGCCCTTGGGGCCGGTCAGGTTGTTGATGGCGGCCTGAATGGTCGACTTGGTGTTCTGCAGGGGCGTGATGCCGGGCGAGAGGCACTCCGAAGGCGTACAGAACTCGCCCTCCTCGTCCTCGTCCTTGTCCTTGTCGTCGTCCTTATCTTTGTCCTTGTCCTTATCTTTGTC
>JAKSDN010001499.1 GCA_022360075.1 Kiloniellales bacterium
CGAGGAGAAGCGCTATCTGCGCGATCCGCAGGACTACCTCGGCAGCGCCGCGTTTCGTGCCCTGCACGACGTGCTTGGGGCCATCGATCTCGACTTCTTCGGCATCGACTTCACGCTCGGCCGCGACGGATCGCTCGTCGTCTTCGAAGCCAACACCGCCATGCGCCACAACTTCGATCACGCCGAGGCCTTCCCCTACACGCGGCCCTACCTGGAGACGATCTCGGCCGCGTTCAAAGAGATGGTCGAGCGCCGCCTGTCGCCGCGCACGACCGAGCCTTTAAGCCCCGCGGCGGCCGACGCATATAAGGCGTGACCGGGCGGGCCCGCGGGTCCGCCACTTGCACGAGACGGAGGGCGTGATGACGAACGAGAGCCGACGCGCGGCCATCGTGCTGACGGCCGATCAGGTCGCCGACAAGCGCATGGCCTTCTCCCACCCCTGGGGCCGGGACTCGAAGCTGACCGGCACCTGGCTCAGTCGCGAGACCGGCATGACCGGCACCGGCGTCGGGCTGATCACGGTGCCGCCCGGCCACGAGTCCTTCGCCCGCCACGCCCATCTCCACGAGGACGAGTGGGTCTACATCCTGTCCGGCAAGGGCCTCGCGCTGCTCGGCGCGCGCGAGGTCGAGGTCGGCCCCGGCGACTTCATCGCCATGCCGGCGCCCCAGGAGCCGCACGTCCTGCGCAACCCTTTCGAGGTGGACCTCACCTACCTCACCGGCGGCATGTCCGCGCCGCTCGACGTCATCGATTTCCCGGAGGCCGGCAAGCGCATGACCCGCGTCGGCCCGAACTTCGAGGTGGTGCCGCTCGATGCCGTCGCGCCGATGGACTGGACCAAGGCATTTGAGCAATAATACGGGGACAGTATACTATTTTTCTGACGTGATTTGATGCGGAGGCTCCCAAAGCACTGATCTGGAGAAGAGGTCGAACAGCAGATACGAAGCAAAAAATTAGTATACTGTCCCCATATAAAGAACTGTGGCAGGAAGGCCAGGAAGAACAACGCCGACTGCGGGTTCAAGACCTCGGCGAGGATCGCCTGTCGCAGCGCTTGGGGCGGCGTGATCCGGACGGCGCCTGACATACCGGCGTGCTGCGGCCTCTCCAGAATGGCGCGGACGCCCAGGTAGACGAGATAGGCTGCCCCCAGAACCTTGATCACGTTGAACAGGAACAAAATATGGGGACAGTATACTGATTTCCATAGGAAATCAGTATACTGTCCCCATATTACCTATTACTGTCTCGTTCGCTCGAGGCTCACGATGGAATCGAGCAGGTCGCGGAAGTGCTTTTCCAGCTCGCTGCCGAAGAGCGGGTCGGCGCTGTCCGAGAAATCCGCGTCGAGTTCGGCCCAGTCCGCCTCGGTCAGGGACTGGAGCGCCATCGGGAAGAAGCGCTCCTCCTCCATGGCCATGTGGCGCCGGTTGCTGTCGACGAAGTCGCGCGCGAGGCTGCTGAACCACTGGCGCGGCACCTCGTCCGGGCGGACCATCTGATCGACGGCGGCGGTCGCAAAGCGCCGCGTGAGGTGCGCCAGGTCCTGGTGGCCGGTGAGCAGGCTCTCGACCGTCGCGGCCTTGTCGGGCGCGCGCTCGCGCAGCTTGTTGACGATCAGGTCTTCCTTCGGGTGGTGATAGAGGTCCGGATAGCTGAGGAAATAGCTGATGATGCCGCGCACGACGCCGAAGTCCGGCTCGGCACCCTGCCGGAACTGAGCGACCTGCCGGTCCATGAGGTCCAGCAGGAGCGCCATGTCCAGATGCTCCTTGCGCAGATACCCGATCAGCTCCGCCACATCCGCTCCTCCCACCCGGGGTCACAAGCAGAGCGCGGCAGTTTGGCTTGAGCGCCTGAAGCGCGCAACCGATGGCGCACCCTCGGCTCGGACGGGCCCGAGAGGACATGGCCGAGGAAACGCGGATAGTCTAATAGTCTCTGATCGATGGCGGCCATCTGAGGATAGGGTGCAAGGACACTCCGTTGTCATGGTGGGATTGTATCCTCCGCCGTTCGGCCGATAGGGATCGCGGCGATTGGAAAATCAAAAAAGCGGATTTAAGCATGAGCACGAACATCGAAGATCCGAAGGAGAAGGACTGGGTCGAGGCGGAGCTCGAGGACAGCTTCGACGAAGAGCTGGAGATGGAGATCGACGATGAGCGCATCGCCGAGGGCCTGCGCGACATCACGAAGCTCAAGCACAAATCGACGCTCGAGCGCCGCACCTATTTCCACGAGCTGTTCCGGCTGCAAGCCGAGCTGGTGAAGCTGCAGGACTGGGTCGTGCACACGAATTACAAGCTGGTCGTGATCTTCGAAGGCCGCGACGCGGCCGGCAAGGGCGGCGTCATCAAGCGCATCACCCAGCGCCTCAATCCGCGCGTCTGCCGCGTCGTCGCCCTGCCGGCCCCGACCGAGCGCGAGAAGACCCAGTGGTATTTCCAACGCTACGTCCCGCATCTGCCGGCCGGCGGCGAGATCGTGCTGTTCGACCGCTCCTGGTACAACCGCGCGGGCGTCGAGCGGGTGATGGGCTTTGCCTCGGATGATCAGGTCGAGCAGTTCTTCCAGGACGTTCCGGAATTCGAACGGATGCTGGTGCGCTCAGGAATCATCCTGCTGAAATACTGGTTCTCGATCACCGATGAAGAGCAGCAGCTGCGGTTCATGATGCGCATTCATGATCCGATGAAACAGTGGAAGCTGTCGCCGATGGATCTGGAGAGCCGGATCCGCTGGGAGCAGTACACCAAGGCGAAGGAAGAGATGTTCGCCCGCACCAACATCCCCGAGGCGCCCTGGTTCATTGTTGAAGGCAACGACAAAAAGCGCGAGCGGCTGAACTGCATCGAGCACCTGCTGACCAAGATTCCCTATGAGGAAGTGCCCAGCGAAAAGATTACCCTGCCGGACCGGGAATACAATCCCGACTACGAACGCCGGTTCCTGCCCGATGAGCTGTATGTGCCGAAGATTTATTGAGAATTTTCTGCTGCAGAAAAGATCAGGGCGCGCCGGTGGGCGCGCCCTTTTGCTTTGGATCAGGCAGGGATCAGAACAGGAAGTCGCCCGACTGCAGGTCCTGGGCCGTGATGCCGTTGAGCAGCAGGGTGTCACCGTCGCTATCGGTGATCAGCAGGCCGGAGTTGAGCTGGCTGGTGTGGTTGCTCATCAGATCGCTGAAGCTGAAGATGCCGTTGGCCGCACCCAGATCAA
>JAKSDN010000545.1 GCA_022360075.1 Kiloniellales bacterium
GGCCCTCGTCGCTCACGAGATGGATCTCGATATTCGCGATTATTGGAAGCCCACGGGGGAGAACTTCTTCGCCCGCATCAAGAAGGACCAGCTCGTCGAGTTTCTTAAGGAAACGGTAGGCGGTGACCTCGCGGCCAAACTGTCCAAGGACTTCAAGGCCAAGAAATCGGAATTGGTCGATCTCTGCGACGGTCTCATCCACGAGACGACGCCGGTCGATAACAAGCACCGCCAAGCCCTGGATGGTTGGGCGCCGGAGGACATGGGCTTCTCTGCGCCGGACCCGGATGACGGCGATGAAGCCGACGAACCGGAGGGCGAGAGCGAACAAGCCGACGAAATCGATGTCGGCGAAGCCGCCGCCTGACGGCAACGACTGACCCCATCATCAACCCAACAGCGCCCGCGGTTTCCGCGGGCGCTTTTCTTTTCCGGAGACTGAACATGACACGTAACAAGAAACCGCGCCGGGACGTGGCGCAAGAGATCACCGACCGTATCGTCAAGGCTCTCGAAGCCGAGACACCTCCCTGGAAAAAGCCGTGGGCCAACGGCCTTGGCGGTCTTCAGCCGCTGCGCAACACCGGCGCTCCCTACACCGGCATGAACGTTCTCATCCTCTGGGACCGTGCAAGCCAAATGGGATTCGAGAATCCCCGTTGGATGACGTTTCGCCAGGCCCTGGAGCTGGGCGGACATGTCCGCAAGGGCGAAAAGTCCGTATCCGTTATTTATTACGGTACGACGACGAAGACGCTCGAAGACGACAAGGGCGAAGAAGTCGACGAGACCATCCGCTTTCTCAAGTGCTACCCGGTTTTCAATGTCGAACAGATCGACGAACTGCCGGCGCATTTTTATCAGCATCAGCGATCGGACATCGAAAAGACGCCGCCGCCATCCGAACGCGAGGCTTTCTTTGTCCGGATCGGTGCCGACGTACGCCATGGCGGGGATCGCGCTTTCTATCGCCGGTCGGAAGACTTCATCCAGATGCCGCCCTACGGTGCGTTCGACGATCCGGAATGCTATTTCGCGACCCGAGCGCACGAGACGATTCACTGGTCCGGCGCGTCCCATCGCCTTGATCGAACCAAGGGAAAAACCTTCGGTGATCCGCAATACGCCTTCGAGGAATTGGTCGCCGAAATCGGCTCGGCCATTCTTGGCGCGGCAATCGGCCTGCGGCCCGATCATATCGAGGATCACGCGGCTTATGTGGGCTCCTGGCTCAAGGCACTCAAGAATGACAAGCGCTTCATTCTGAAAGCGGCGGCAGACGCGCAGAAGGCCGCCGATTTCGTTCTAGCCCGCGCCGGACGCGGGGCCTCCAACAACGATCAAGCCGACGCCAGCGAGAGCGGCGTCCGCTCTGCTGCGTAGGGAGGCCATTATGGGTTGGACTTACACCTCCGATTATCGGGGCGGCGGCATCCGCGCCTATTTGGATCGCCAGTTCGCGAGCGAGAATGACGCCGGCAAGTGGGAGATCCTCGACAGCGCCCTGGTTCAGATGCGCCGGTACTACGCCGCCATGCGATGGACAAACAAGAAGCGCAACGAGGTTCGCACGCTCGCGATTGTCTGTCTCGTCAACTATGTGCCTCGCGCACGGGACGGCTACACGCTGGGCTGGAAAGACATGTCCGAAGACATGGGGCCGGTCGCCACGGATTGCCCGCTGCGCATCCTCGAGCAACTCGACCCGCCTCCAAACGACCATGCCCGTAAATGGCGCGAAGACGTTCGCGCCTATCACGCCAACCGCCGTGCGCGACCCAAGGTCGGCGACGTCATTCGTTTGGCGACGCCGATGACGTTTACGGACGGATCTGTCGAGAGCCGTTTCCGGGCTGAACGGTTTCGCAAACGAGGCGTCGCCTATCGTGGCCTTACAACAGGCGGACTCTACCGGATTTCGAAAATCGAAACCGTGGACTTCGTCATCGAGAATCCGCCGGGTGCTCAGCCGTCCCCGGCAAACGACCCGAAGACGCAAGGGTCGCTTTTCTGAAACGGCCGCCGACCGGGCGCCCGTTATCAACATCTACCCGTCTAATCAGGAAAGGAGCTCTGCCATGTCAGACTCACGGATTATTGTCGGCTATTCGATCATCGATCCCGACGGTCACTATCCGAGCACGCCGGAATACGGGATCGGCTGCCTCGAAGCCGCGCGCCAGGAGGCGCTCGCGCTGAACGAAGACTTCGCGGAGGAACTCGACGGCGGCGTTTACGCCGTCGTCACCCTTTTCGCGGACGGCACCGCGGAACACGTCGCATGACGGCCGGCAACCGCGCCAAGCCCAAGCTGTGCGTGGTCCCCGAACCCGCACCGCGCTTCTGCATCACAAAAAGAGAAAGTCAGCTTTCCGGGCGGGCGTAGGCCCGCCGTTGGAAAAGAAAGCGGGTCATCACGTCCTTTTGACAGGAGAAAGACCCATGAACGAACTTCACTCCCAGGCCGCCCGTCGTCCGCGGCTCTTTGTTACGTCCGAGGAGAACTCATCATGATGCGTTGTCCTCATTGCGGCTCGCACGACCTGCGTGTCAGTGCGGAAATTACCTGCACCGTCGTCCAGAAGACGTCACCAAACGGCAATGTTTATGACGCCCTCGAAATACTGCAGGGAAGCGAACCCTATTGGGATCGCGACACTTTCACGTCCTGCGCCGATTGTTATCACGACGGCGAAGCCAAGGATTTCGAAGTGGCGTCATCGACACCTCCGCCGCAGACGGAGGCCTGTCATGAACATCGTTAATCCCAA
>JAKSDN010000076.1 GCA_022360075.1 Kiloniellales bacterium
GCCTCGGCGATCGCCTCGAGCAGGTCGCGATCGCGCAGCCCGCTCGGATCGACGCCCGCGCGCCGCAGCAGCGCGCGCAGCACCAGGCGCCCGCCCTTCCAACTGCGATAGGCCCGCCGGGCCTTGATCTCGGCCGAGAGATCGAGCCCGGTCATGGCGTCGATCCAGCGGCAGACGGCGATCGCGCAGTCGTGCTCGCCCACGGCGAAGGGCCGGTCGTAGTCGGCTTGCAGCGCCGCGTCGAGCCGCTCGGCCCAATCGTTCAAACGCGGAACCGGTTTCTGAAATCTGACATCTGACATTTGACTACCGATCAGTCCTGCCGCTCGACCTCGACGTTCTTGTCCTGCAAGTCCTTCAAGCGCGCGAAGAAGGTGTCGCCGGGGTGCCGGGCCTGAAAGCTCTCGTCGTCCCAGAACAGGTCGGGCTGGCGGTTGATGTCGTGCGCCGCACCATAGGTGGACAGCGTGACGCTCAGGCTGTCTGCCCCCTCGACCGACTGCGGCACGTCGACCCGGTCGCGCCGGATCAAGACCGGCGTGCCGACGACCTGCATGTTGTCGTTGACGGCGCCGAAGAACATCTCGACCAGCGAGTCCTCGAGGCGCTCCTGGTCCATGATGTCCAGGACCTCGGGCCGCACGCCGACCAGGCCGACCTCGATCCCCTGGCGCCGCGCCGCCGTCTGCTCGCTCAGGCGCGCGATGCGGCCGAGTTCTGTGCCGCTGTAGACGTGCCCGCCGAACGGAATCTGCCCCATGCCGGCGAACAGCCGCAGCACGCCCGAGGGCGCGTGCAGGGCGACCGCAAGCAACGGCTGGAAATGGCCCGACTGGAGCGCGGCGTCCAACTCGGGCTCGAGCGCGCGCGGCATGTCAGCCGAAAGCGTCCAGCGGCAAGCGCTCGCGGAACGAGGCGCTGATCGTCGTCAGGTTGCGGTCGCTGCGCTGCACGGCGAGATCCGAGGTCATGAAGAACAGGCCCTTGGCCGCCGTCGTCACCAGAGGCTCGCCGTCGGCCGGGGCTTCGCGCAGGCGCGGCCAGATGTCGAGCGTCGCCCGGCCGGCGCCGTCGGCGTCGACGTCGCCCAACACGCAGTGCAGACGGGTGCCCGCGCCGCTGCCGATCGAGAAGCGGTCGTTCTCGAGCAGCACGCCCGGCGCGCTCGGCGTCCAGCCGCGCGTGTTGAGCGTCCGGCCGCTCTGATCGACGCCGTCGACCACCGGCGCCCCGGCCGCGCTGCCGCGCGGCGCGGCGAGCGTGGTGTCGTGCAGCAGGATCGTCCCGACCGGCCCCTCGAGCGAGCGTAAGCGCGATTCGAGCTGCGCCATCACCGCGCGCTCGCGCCGGCTCCAGGTCATGCGCGCCCCCCAGAACTGCCCCGGCCACTGCTGCACCTGGACCTGTCCCGTGAATTCCGATGTGACGACTGCGGCCAGGTTGCCGTCGGTGATCGTGATCGTGACGCCGAGCAGGTCCGGCGGCAGCGAGACCGGATAGACGATCGTCATTACCGGGTCCGCCGTCCAAAGAAGCCCTGATCCAGGTCGTTCTGGCGGCGCACCTCGGACACGGCCACCGCCGTTAGGCGCTGCTCGTTGCGATCGATCGCGCGCTCGGCTTCCTCTTGCGCGATGTCGCGCATCTCGATGCGCATCGCCCGACCGTCGAAGGACGCGGCGGCGATCTCTTTCGGCGCGCCGCTGTTGAAGATCTGCACGGAGGGCGCCGCGCCCCCGCCGCCCATCACGCGCTCGGTCACGTCGTTGGGCAGCACGAACCCACGGCGCGGGCTGAACAGCAGCTCCCGGCCGCGCTCGCCGACCAGGTGGAAGCGGCCCGGCCCGACGTCGCCGCCGCCCGCGCGCGGCGCGCCGAACTCGCCAGGCCCGAAGGACGGCAGGCCGCTGGAGTTGCCGAACAGCGCGCTGAATGGATCGCTGCCCCCGCCGCCACCACCGCCGCCGCCGAAGCCGCCGCCAAAGATGCTGCCGAGGATCCCCGAGGAGCTGGTCGCCCCGTCGACGAGCTGCTGCAGCACCGAGATCCCGATCCGGCCGAACTCCTCCCAGGAAACGGCCCCATCCCGGAGTGCCTGGTTGAGCCCGCGATTGAGCGCGCTCGTGACGTCGTCGACCCCGAAGCGGGTCCGCTCGAGCTCCTGCCGCGCGCGGACCTGCGCCCGGTTGTAAGTCTCTTGCGAGATCGCCCCGGCGTCGAACAGACGCTTGGCCTCGCGCAGCGCCAGATTGTGGCGCTCCTGCGCCGTGGCCAGCGATTCGGTGAATCGCGTCCCTTCGTCCTCAAGCGCCTGCTTGGCGCGTAACGCGTCGGCGGCCGCGCGCGCGGCCTTCGCCTCGTCGAACAGCTGCCCGGCCAAGCGCTCGGTCTGCGCCCGGATCTCGGGCGGGGCCTCGGGCGAGAGCCGCGCCAACGCCGTGTCGATCGAGGCCTGCCGCGGGTCACTCACCGCCGTGAGCCGCCGCTGCAGCCCCTCGATCACCCGATTGTCGCGCTCGAGCAGCCGCGCCAGCTTGTCGCCCTCGCCGCCCTCGAGCCGCTTCTGCAGCCGCTCGATCTCCGCGTTGATCAGCGCGCGCGTTTCGGCGTAGTTGCGCCCGACGTCGAGGCCGCGCCGCTCGGCCTCGGCCAGGCTGTCGAGGGCGCCGCGCAGCTTGTCGATCTGATCGGAGGAGCGCGCGGCGGCGATCGAGCGCACCGGCTGCGTGATGCTGTCGACCAAACGCTCGTCGGCTAGGCGCCGTTGTGTGAGGTCGGCTTGGACCAGTGCCTGCTCTTCCGCGATGCGCTGCTGCGTCGCGCTCCGGCGCAGCTCGGCGAGCGCGCGGTCGGACGCCGACACGACGCCCGGCCCGCCGCGGCCCGCGACGCCGCGCGGCGCGCCGATCCGCGCCTCCTGCAGATCGCGCAGTTTCTCGATGTCGGTCTTTTCCAGCTCCTCGTTGATCGACCTGATCGCGCCCGACGTGGCGTTGAGGCCGTCGGCCAGCGTCTCGTTGATGCCGCTGGCGCGCCCGACGTTCTCGAAAAAGAAGCCGAGCTCCTCGCCCAGGGTGTCGATCGCGCCGGACAAGCCCTGCGCGGCGGCCACGGCCGCGCCGCCGACCTGGCGCTCGAGCACCGCGAAGATCTCCTCTTGCGCCTCCGCGAGCCGCCCGGTCTCCGCGAGCGAGCGGATCAGCTCCTGCTGCGAGGCCGTGAAGGACACGCCGATCCGCCGCAACCGGGTCAGGCCTTCGGCCGGATCCTCGAGCGCCTTGGCGAGCAGCACGGCCTGGCTCTGCACCGAGCCGAAGCCGAGCGAGGCCAAGTCCTGCGCACGCTCCAAGGTCTCCTCGAAGGCCTCGCCCGAGATGTTGCGGAAGGTCAGAAGTTGATTCGCCGAGGCGCGGATGTCGCCCGTGCTGGCGAGGGTCTCTCGACCGATCGCGCGCGCGGTCGCCTCGATTGACGCGGCGGTTTGGCCCGACGCCCGCTCGGTCGTCTGCAGCAGCGCGACCGTCTGCCGTTGCGCGACGTTGGCCCGCTCGGACGCCCTGACCAGACCCGTGACACTGAACGCCAGACCGGCGATGCCCGCACCCGCCGCGACGGCTAGCGGGTTGACGTTCTGCAGCGTGCTCGTGAAGGCGGTCAGCCGGCCCGCCACCGGCCCGAGCGGCCCCTGGATCGCCCGGATCGAGCCGAGCAGTCCCTGCGAGGCCTGGTTGACGTTGGTCAGCCCGCGGCTCGCTGGCGCCGTCGCCTTCTGGATCTCGCGCATGGCCTTCTGGCCGTCGCCGCCGACTGAGCGCATGATGCGCTTGAACTTGTCGGCCTCCTCGACCGACAGCCGAACGCCGACCTCGCGACGGACGCGATCAACCATTCTGCTCTCGTCTCCGTTGGAAGCCGGCCAAGGCACCGGCCTCGATCGCGATCAGCATCTCGATCACGCTATCCCGCGCGACCGCCTCGCCCTCGAGGCGCAGCAAACAGCGTTCCAGGTTGAGCCCGGTGACCCCGACCATCGGCATCGCGAGCCAGCAGCCGTCGTCCCTGGTTACGACGTGCCAGGCGAGCCAGCCTTCAACCGTCTCCGGCGCGTGGACCTTGAGCGGGCACTCGGCGCAGGCGCGGCCGTTGAGGTCTTCGCAGCTTCGGCAGAACCCGGCGCCGCCGCCGAACCACCAATCGGCCCGGCGGCAAAGCCTTCCCCCTCGTCGAGGAGCTCCACCTCCCGTATGCCGTAGCGCGCCTCGAAGCTGTCGGCGACGAGCGGCTCTTGCTCCATCAAATGGGCGACGTTGTCCGGCGTACAGGGCAGCGGCTTCCGGTCATCGTCCGCCGCTTCGCCGTCCTCGCCGTCTGCGCGCTTCTTGGGATAAACGCCTTCCCAATCCCGCACGGCGATGACCGCCAGGTGCTTGATCGTCAGCGAATTCATGGCGCCCATCATGGCGTCAATGTCGCCCAAATCCGGCGCGGCCTCGCGCGCGACCTGCCCGTCCTCGATCGCCTTGCGCAGCGCGCGCAGATCGCCCTGCGCCTTGGCCCTGGCGACCTGGTGCCGCATCGTCGTGAAAGGCTCGACGAGGACGCGCACGCCCTGCGCCAGATCGAGCCACTCGGCTTTGCCCGGCGCATCGCCGAGCCGTGTGATCTGCTTTCTCATGGCGTCGCCGGATAGTCTGTGACGTCGTTCCAGAGCGAGACCGTGAGCGCGCGATCGACGCCGGTCTCCCGCGAGCCTTGTCCGTCGCTGTAGGTGACCTCGACCGGGCCCGGCCCCTCGACCGGCGCCGAGCCGCTCGGCAGGTCGACCTGGTGCAACAGGAACTCCAGCTCCATCCCGTCCACCCGGTCGACGAAGCCGAGCCGAACGGCGATCGCCTCCTCGGCCTCGACCCTTTGCTTCACCGTGTTGTTCGAGAAGCGGGCGGTCAGGTTGAGGCCGATCTGCGTTTCGCCTGGATCGAGGCCCGCGATCAGTCCATCGCGGCGCAGGCCTTCGAAGACGGTCAGGTTGTTGCCGACGGTGAGCTCGGCCGTCGAGAGGTTCGCGACCTCGACCTCGTCGACGTAGAAGTTGCCCTTGAAGTTGAAGAAACGGTCCAGCGCCAAGGCGTTGGGCGTACCGGCTTGCGTGGCCGGAAAGGTCTGTTCGCTCTGCGCGATCATCTCCAGCGTCGCCTGTGCCGTGCCGCTACGCTGTCGCGAGATCTGCATCGAGTTGAGCATCGCGCCCGCGCGCACGACGAAGCCGTCCGTCTCGCCCGCAATGTCGGCATGCTCGGTCTCGATCGCCATGTCGGGTAGCAGGATCGGCACGCCGCCTTGGCGCTTGTCGCTCACGAACAGGTGCTTGTAGAGCCCCCCGCCGTAGAGCGTGACGTTGGACAGCACGGCGCTCGCGATGTCGGTGGCGAGCGTGTAGCTGTTGCCCGTCGCATCGGCCGTGTCGTGGTCGATCTCGAGCCGGTGGCCGCTGCGGCTATAGGTGGCCGCCGCGATATTGGCGTCGACCGAGCCGTTGAGATCGATCACGAGCTGGTCGAGCGTCGCTGCCAGGTCGGCGCCGATCTGGGTCTGATTGCCGACCGGCGCGCCGGCGACGAAGGTCCACGCCACGCCGTCGAGCGTGATCGTGTCGGTGTCGGCGGGGTTGCTCGCAAAGCCGATCCAGCCCCGCGCGCCGAGCGGACCGGTGGTGGTCGGCGCCCCCAGGCCGAGATAGAGCCACCAGGCGAACATGCGCTTGTCGATCGGCACCACGATCTGACCGGCCACGTCGATCGGCCCGCGCTCCGGCCGCTCCGGGTCCCGGCCGCCGCCGAGCAGCGGCGTGCGCTCCAGCGCCTGGTTCTTCGCGAGGCCGTTGCTGATCGCCCGGATCTCGGTCCAGTTTCCGCCCGGCTGCGAGCCGTATCCGGCCGCCGCCGACGCGAGCTTCGCGCGCAGCTTGACGTTCGCGCCCAAGGCGCGCCTTGGCTCAACGCCCATGTCTCACTCCTGGTTTGTGGTGTTTAAACGCGGCTCGCCGATTGGTACTCGACGACGACGACCATGATCCCGCTTTTCATCTCCGGCGCGCCCGCGACGCCGTCGATATCCGGCGGCGCGCTCGGCCGCCGCACCATGCTCTCGACTACACCGCCGAGCGTCAGGTCCGCGTCCAGCGCGGCACCGACGTCCCGCTCGAGCCGATCGTACATAGCGTCCCGGTCCGTCGCCTTACTCGCCTGCACGGACAGCTCGAGCGAGATCTCATGCACATAGGCAAAGGGGCCTTCGTTGCCGAGCAGCGGGTCGATTTCCTCGGCCTCGCCGTCGGCGATCGCCACGTAGCGGCCTAGCCGGAGCTTTTCCGGCACCGCCACGTTGCGCCCGACCTCGATATCCTCGATCGCCTCAAGCCGCTCTTTCAGCCGCAGGAGGGCCAACTCCTTCACGCTTTCGTCAGGCATTGGCGATCTCCGCATCGCCAACGAGATCGACGGCGGGGCGACGCAGTTCAACGGTCGTAGTGACTTCACGAGTGCGAGCGTCAATGGACAAGGTCACCTTCTGCACGCCTTCGATTGCTTCACCCGTCTCGGCGTCCGTCACTAGGGTTCCGGCCACCGTCCCGTCGCTCTCGATCCTAACCCGCATGCCCACCTCCCAACTGACATCCGACATCTGATTACTGTCTCACCGGCAAGTTCTGCCAGTTCCTGACGATCAGCGACGGCAGACGCCGCAGCGCCCGCACCGCAGCGCGCTGAATGTCGATCCGCTTTCGCGTCCGGACTTGCGGAACCAGGATGAACATGACAACCGTCGTCAGGCCCTTGCCGCTCTTCTGCGCCCGAGCGCTCGCTTTGCGGAAGCCGCGCAGCGCGCCGGTCTTGCGGCTGATGGACGCGCGCAGACCGTCGACCACAAGGAGCGACGGCGCGCCGCGCCGGAACACGAAGCGCAGCGGCCCGAAGCGCGCGACCGGGAAATTGGTCGGGTTGATCCGCTTGCCGCCGACGCCGCGCCTCGGGGCCGCCGGTGTCGGGATCGCGAGAAAGAAGCCGTCCTTGGACCGGATCACCGTGGCGCGCGAAAAAGCCAGCATGATCTGCGGCGCCTTGGAGAACACGAGGGCCGCAGCACCGAGGCTCGCCTTGCCGCGCGGGAACTGCTTCAGCCGCCAGGTCCGTGGCAGCCGTCGGCCGAATACCGCGGTCATGCGCCTCAGGTCGGTCTGAGCTCCCTTGCTGGCATCGCGAACGCCGTTCGTCACCGCCTGCTCGCCGGCACGGAGCTCCGCTTCCATGTGCTTCTCGAGGTTGCCGACCAGCGCCGCCGCGAGCCGCATGCGCGTTACGCCTCCGCCCGCAGCGGCCGCGCGTCGATCACCCAGACCAGCGCGTTGGCATCTTCGCGGATCGATTCTCCGTGGACCTCGAACAGCCGCGACCCGAGGCCGAACTTGGCGACATCCTCCGCGCCTTGCAGCTCGAACTTGTCTCCCGCCTCCGGCCCCGGCACCGGGATATCCGAGACCCGGACCTCAAAGAGATGGCTCTCGGACGTGAACCGCGCCTGTCCGGTCTCGATGACCTGGTCTGGCCGCTTCCTCTTGACCCGCACGGTCTTGACGCCGAACCGCGACCGATAGACGGCCGCGAACGAGAAATTCGGATTGGTGAACATCACGTCGAGTGCGCGCTGAAACGCCGTCATGGCAGCGTCGGCACGAACTCGGCCGTGCCCCGTGACGCCGTCGTCCGCCCACTCGCGTCCCAGGCTTTGAAATCGTGTTGGTGAGCGCCGGGCGTGACCGCGCCGGTCTCGGCCGGCGTCAATTTCACGATGAACCGCACGCCCTCGGCAGTGTCGGCCATGGTTATCTGGCCGGCTGCCAATGTGGCCTTGAGCAGCGGCTCGCTAACCCAGTCCGCAGCCACGGTCCATTCGGCCCGGGTCACCTGATCTGCCGGCCCGATACCCGCGCCATCTATAGAGAACGCGTAATCGTCGCCGATCGGAATTGCATGGACGACGAGCAGGTCTTGCAGCTCTTGAGGCACGATGCTTCCTTTCAGGACAGGACTCGGCTTCAGCCCCTTCAACACCGCGCGCAGAATCACGGGCGCCTCGCCGCCGGTGATGACCGCGACCTGGGCCGAGAGCGCGATCACGCCGGCGAAGACTTCGGCCGCCTGGGCCGCGACCTCGGCCGGCGGCAGCGTGACGTCGCCGGCGCCGGCGAAGCTCTCGCCGCCGGTGAGCGCCAGCGCCGCCTCGGCCGCCTCGACCGC
>JAKSDN010000843.1 GCA_022360075.1 Kiloniellales bacterium
CATCGGCACCGCGCTCCACGTCGGCGTCACGCGCGAGGCGCTGGTCGAGACGATCTACTGGGTCCAGTTCTTCGCCGGCATGCCGGCCGCCTACAACGCCCTGATCGAACTCAAGGCCGCGCTCGCCGACGGCCCGGCGACTCCGGGCTATCGCTGATCACAATCACTGACGGCCGGCCCGTTCAAACGACGACCGTTCTACGCACGACTCCGTTCCGCTGTGCCGGCACTTGATTCCCGAGAGAGCGATCGCCACTTATCTGAATAAGATAAAAATCCTATATCCGGTCAGGTGGTCTTCGTATCCGCAACGACAACGGAGGTCCATCGATGGCGACGGCGACAACTCGGCAGAAATCCCGGTCCAGGTCGGCCCTCAGGGCAAGCAGCAGTAAGCGAATGTTGCCCCAAGGACGGCAATCCCAATCGCGCTCGAAGCGATCAGTCAAAGATGTCACGGTCGACAAGGTCGTGAAGAATCTCGTCAAAAGCGGCAATGCTGCTTGGGCATTCGAGGCTGATGCGCGGCGGCGCGTGCTGGTCGACTCGAGGAGTCATTGCCGCATTGTCGATGCGCGTGGCAGAGCCATCGTCGGCCCGAAACGCCAGGTGCCGACTGCCTCCAGTCCTCACGAGCAGGACTTCTCCAATCACCTCAAGGACCCTGAGACAGAAGGCTTCTCAGGCCACATGTATCTCGACACGGAGGGACACGTCACCGTCGGCTACGGCCATTTCATCGCCAACCAGGCCGAGGCCGTGAAGCTGACCGACAAATTCGTCTTCAAAGGCAGTGGCAAGCGAGCAGATCGTCAGGCAGTCGAGATGGACTTTCGGGCCGTGAAGAACTCGGGTCTGAAAGGGACGGCAAGACTATTCGGGCCGATCACCGCTCTCGAAATGCCGGAGTCGATTGCGACTCTCTTGCTCCTTGATGACATCGACGCCCATGAAGGAGACACGCGGCGCAATTACCCGCACTTCGACAGCTATCCCCTGACCGCCAAGCTCGCATTGCTGGACATGGTATACACGTTGGGCATTGGGAAGACGGTCGGCACCGTCAAGGGTGGCTTCCCGCGCATGACTGCGGCGATCAGGCGGCGAGACTGGAAGGCTGCAGCCAAAGAGTCAGAGGACCGAAAGAACGTCGGACCACGGCGCCAAAAGCTGGTTCGGGATTGGTTTCGAGCTGCCGCTCATCTTGAGCCGCATTTCGTGAACGAGAAATGCACAGTGCAGCTCACCGCAGCGATCAGCTAGTCTGATCCATCGTGGGGAGGATGCTTCTCCGCCGCAAAAGCCGATCACTACACTGCCTTCCTGCGAAGCGGGGTTCGATGTCAGCGCGGGCAGTCGAAATCGGGGCAGCCATGGCGCTCCGGTTCGACGAGGCGTAAGACGGCGCCGGGCGCCGTGCGGGTCAGCACGAATGCCCCTGAAGGGCCTCGTTGGCCGCGTCTCAGCATCGAATGGGAGTCGAGCAGAAGATCGTCCAGGCCGTCGCCGTTGAAGTCGCCGCGCCCCCGGATGTTGAGCGTTACCGAAGCCTCGAAGCTGTTGACGTAAAGGGTGAGCTCGGCGCCCGCATAGCCCTCCGGCGTCAAGACTTCCAGGCCCGTCTCGAAGGCACCAAGAGGAACGCCGTCCTGATCGGCGCGCCGCTGCTGGCAGGTCTTCTCGCAGCTCGGCTCGACGAAGACCATGGCGGGCAGGAAGCACTGGGCTTCGGCGTCGAGAACGAAATCGCGCAGATAGCTGCGCTCGGCCGGCCCGGTGCGCTCGAATGCGGCCAAAGTTCGGCACTCGGTAGCGTAAAGCGAGGCGGGTCCGTAGCCATCGTCTTCGCCGTAGCCGGCGTCGAGCAACCCGATCAGCGTGCGGCAATCCGTCGCCATCTCTCGCTTGCCATCGGCGACGAGCTCTAAAGGATCGTAGAGGTCGAATGGCCGGTTCAGCCTGTCATCAAGCTCGTCGATACGCTCGAACTGTAGGTAGGCCGAGTCCCACCAGACCGGAAGCGCGGCACCCTCCGGCCAGCTTCCGCCACCAACATAAGGGAGCTCGGCCGAGACGATATCTTCATCAGCGAGGCCTCTGTCAGCGCTTTCCACATCGCGCGCTTCGGAGCCTAGCGAAGAGCAGGTGGAGCCCCTTTCGGTGGCGGCTTGGGTTTGATGCGCCAACGGGAGGTCATAGGGCGGTTCGCAGGCATAGCGGCGGCAGAGGTGATGCTCGACGTCGACCACGTAAAGGACCTCATCGGGCCCGTCTCGGCTCACGACGTAGAGATCCGTACTCGCCCACCGCCCGGCGAGCGGCGGGAAGCCACCGGACTTGGCCATGATGAGGAGATCATCGAGCCCGTCGCCGTTGAAGTCGCCGCGCCCAAAGATCTCCAAAGACGTCTGGCTCGAGAACTCCTCGAAGCGTAAGCGGGTCGCGCCCACCTCGATCACCTTCGGCCGGTCCGCGAAAGCGCTGGCCGAGAGACGCAGGCGATTGGCCTCCGCGCGCAGACAGGTGCCGGAACAGGTATCGCTCGGCAAAATGAAGGCCGGCAGGAGCTCCAGCGCCGCTTGATCGAATGCGAAGTCGCGCAGGTAGCTGGTCCGGGCCGGCTGGGCTGCCTTCAGAAAGGCGAAGACGCGACAGTCGGCCAGGCGGCGGTTCATGAGATCCAGACTGTATTGTCCAGGCGCTTCGTAGCCCGCCTCGACCAGGCGCAAGAGCGCGGCACAGCTATCGGCCACCCGCTTCTCTGTGCCGGCGTCACCGTAACGCTCGAGCTCCAGCGGCTCGTCCGGCCACATCTTCTGTCGCAGCCGGTCCTCGGCCGCCTCGAGGCTCTCCAGCGCGAGCTGCGGCGCCCACCAAACCGGATAGGCCTCATCCTTTGCGGCCACCTCGCCGACCAAAGCCGAGGCGACGAGGACCGGCGTCAGCCTCCGAAGGACACGTGCCGAAAACACCACCGAGCTCCCAAAAAGCCGAAGTGATGCGAGCCTATTTGTTCTTGTTCTGTTCGGCAAGAAGCAAAAGGCCTCTTCCCGGGGCACCGGTCCAGAGGACCCTATCCCCTCGCCCGCATAAGCCTGGCCTTCTGGCGCTGCCAGTCGCGCTTCTTCTCGGTCTCGCGCTTGTCGATCTGGCGCTTGCCGCGGGCCAGGCCGAGCTCGACCTTGGCGATGCCGCGCGGCGAGAAATAGAGG
>JAKSDN010000355.1 GCA_022360075.1 Kiloniellales bacterium
CGCCGCCTGCCACCGCTCGGACGAGGCGGCGAGCCTTCGGACCCAGGCTTCGGAGAAAGAGACATGGCAGTTCTCGAAGTTCGCGGCCTGACCAAGCATTTCGAGGTGCGCCCCGGCTTTCTTGGCCGGGTGTTCGGGCATCACGACGCGCACGTCATCAAGGCCGTGCACGACGTCTCCTTCTCCATCGGCGAAGGCGAGATCCTGGGGCTGGCCGGCGAATCGGGCTGCGGGAAGTCCACCACCTGCCTGCTGATCACGAGGCTGCTGGAGCCGTCGTCCGGCGAGATCCGCTTCAAGGACCAGCCGATTGCCGGACTGTCGGGTGCAGAGCTAAAGGATTTCCGGCGGCGCGTTCAGATGATCTTCCAGGACCCCTACGAATCGCTGAACCCGCGCTTCACGGTGCTGGACTTGATCGCCGAAGGCCCCCGCGCGCTCGGCCTCTGGGACGCCAAGGAGACCGAGGAACGCTCGCTCGCCATGCTGGCCGATGTCGGCCTGAAGCCGGACGAGTACAAGGCGCGCTATCCCCACGAGATGAGCGGCGGCGAGCGCCAACGGGTCGGGATCGCCTCGGCCCTGGTCATGGAACCGGAGCTGGTGGTCGCCGACGAGCCGCTGTCGATGCTCGACGTGTCGATCCGCGCCGGCATTCTGGACCTGCTGCGCGGCCTGTCGGAGCGGCTCGGCTTTTCCTGCCTCTACGTTTCTCACGACCTGTCGATCCTGTCGAACATCGCCGATCGCTTGATGGTGATGTACCTCGGCACGGTCGCCGAGATCGGCCCGGTGGAAGAGGTGATCGCCGCGCCGAGGCACCCCTACACCACGGCTCTGGTGGAAGCCGTGCCGGCGCCCGATCCGCGCTATCGCCGGCCGATCCCGAAGATCCATGGCGACATCGCCAGGCCGGTCGACCCGCCGCCGGGCTGCCGCTTCGCAGGGCGCTGCCCGAACGTGGCCGAGGTCTGTCGGTCCGATCCGATCCCGGCGCTGCGGACCATGGGGCCGGCCCATCTGGCGGCCTGCCACCGGGTCGAGGGCCACCAGATTGAGGAGGTGGCATGACATCGGCCGACCTCATCGTCGTCGGCGGCGGTCTGGTCGGCGCCAGCATCGCGTGGGGCGCGGCGCGCCGGGGGGCGTCGACCTTGCTCCTGGACGAAGGCGATACGGCGCTCAGGGCCTCGCGCGGCAATTTCGGTTTGGTCTGGGTTCAGGGCAAGGGGCTCGGCTGCCCGGAGTACAGCCAGTGGTCCTTGCGCTCGGCCGATCTCTGGGCCGACTACGCCGCCGAGTTGCAGGATGGGACCGGCGTCGCCGTCGGCCATGAACGCCCGGGCGGCGTCATTCTCAATCTGAGCGAGACCGAAGAGCGCGCCAACACGGAGACGTTGGTCGGCATCCGCCGCGAAGCGGGCAACAAGCCCTATCTCTACGAGATGCTGGACCGCCGGCAGTTGGCCGAGATGCTACCGGGCGTCGGGCCGGACGTGGTCAGCGGCTCCTACTCCCCCTACGACGGTCATGCCAACCCGCTTTACCTCTTGCGCGCCCTGCACGAGGGCTTCGCTGCGATGGGCGGGCGGTACCTGCCCAATCACCGTGTGCGGGACTTCGCCAACAACGGCTCGGGCGTGCAGGTTGTCACCGATGCGGGAGGCTACTCGGCCGACAAGGTGGTGATTGCCGCCGGTCTGGCGACCCAGGACCTCGCCGCCAAGGTCGGCCTCAATGCGCCCATACGACCGCTGCACGGCCAGATCATGGTGACCGAGCGGACCGACCACTGTTTGACGATGCCGACCAATCTGGTCCGCCAGACCCAGGAAGGCGTCATGATGTTGGGCTACACGGTCGACGATTTCGGCTATGACACCGCGACCCGCGTGGATCGCTCGCGCAACGTGGCCGCGGGCGCGATGAAAGCCTTTCCCTATTTGCGCGATCTCAGGGTCGTGCGCATTTGGGCCGCGCTCAGGATCATGACCGCCGACGGCTTTCCCATCTACGATGTCTCCGACAGCCATCCGGGCGTCCATGTGGCAACCTGTCACAGCGGGGTCACGCTCTCGGCCGTGCATGCCAAAGATGTCGCCGGCTGGGTGCTGGGGGACGAGGCGCCGGACGGCTTCGAACGCTTTTCGACGCGGAGGTTCGATGTTCAAGCGACTGCATGAGCCCGAGCGGCCGGTCAGTTTCGAGTTCGAGGGCGAGACCGTCCTGGCGGCGGAAGGCGAGACGGTGACCGCGGCCCTGCTCGCCCATGGCGTCGGCGCCACCCGGGAATCGGCGGTCTCCGCGAGCCCGCGGGCCGCCTATTGCCTGATCGGCGTCTGTTTCGAGTGCCTGGTCGAGATCGACGGGCGAGCGAACCGGCAAGGCTGTCTGACTCCGGTGCGCGAAGGCATGCAGGTGCGGCGCCAGCGCGCTGCCGTGACCAGCGGGGACTGAGCATGGGCGGCGCGTCAACCTGGGACCTCGACGTGGCGGTGATCGGCGCCGGGCCGGCCGGGCTCGCCGCCGGCATGATGGCAAGCGAGCTGGGCCTCGAGGTTGCCGTCCTGGATGAGCAACCTCGGCCAGGTGGCCAGATCTATCGGGAGATCGAGACGACGGCCGCGCGCAAGGGCGAGAGCCTGGCTCTTCTGGGCGCGGACTATGGCGCGGGCCTGGAGCTGGTCACGCGGTTTCGCGCTGCCGGCGTCGACTACCGCCCCGGTACTTCGGTCTTCGATATCGCGCCGGAAGGCGGGTTGGGCGTCGTCGCGCCCGATGGCGCCCGCTGGGTGAAGGCCAAGCGCATCATCATCGCCACCGGCGCCATGGAACGCCCGCCCGCCGTGCCTGGCTGGACGCTGCCCGGTGTGATGGGCGCGGGCGCGGCCCAGACGCTTCTGAAGAGCACCGCCATGGCCCCGTCCGGGCGAACCGTCGTCGCCGGATCGGGCCCGCTTCTCTACCTCGTCGCCCGGCAGCTCCTTGCGGCCGGCGCGTCGATCGCGGCCGTCCTGGAGACCACGCCGCGTGCCAACTACCTGCGTGCCGCGCCGTGGCTGCCCGGCGCGCTCGTGAGCCTGGGCGACCTGCGCAAGGGCCTGGCCTGGCGCCGCGAAATCAAGCAATCGGGCTTGCCTTTCCTGACCGGCGTTCGCGACATCCGCATCGATGGCGACGGGCGGGTCGAGAGCATCGCCTTCCAGGCCGGCCGGCGCGCCCATCGCCTCGAGTGCGATCTGCTGCTGCTGCATGAAGGGGTGGTGCCCAACGTTCAGCTTTCCATGGCGGTTGGGGCGGAGCACGCCTTCGACATGCGACAGGCCTGCTGGCGTCCGAGGCTCGACGCCTACGGCCGCAGCAGCGTCGAGACGGTCTTGGTGGCCGGCGACGGCGGCGGCATTCGCGGGGCCGATGTTGCGGCCCAGGCGGGCGTTCTGTCGGCCCTTGCCGCCGCCGCGGATCTGGGCACGATCGACGCGGGGGAGGCGGAAGCCCGCGCCGCCCTGCCGCTGATCGAAATCCGGCGCAAGGCGCCTCTGCGCCGCTTCCTCGATGTGCTCTACCGGCCGCGCGAGGAGGTGCTGGTTCCAGCGGCCGACGAGACCATCGTCTGCCGCTGCGAGGAGGTGACGGCCGGCGAGCTGCGCCGGGTCGCCGCCATGGGCTGCCGGGGACCGAACCAGGCCAAGACCTACACCCGCTGCGGCATGGGGCCTTGCCAGGCCCGCATGTGCGGCTTGACTTCGGCCGCCGTCCTGGCGAATGCCAACGGTCTCGCCTTGGGGCAGGCTGGCTATCTGCGCATCCGCCCGCCGATCAAGCCGATCACCGTGGGCGAGCTGGCAGACATGGAAGGAATCGGCGCGCCGCCGGCCGCCGGGCCGCTGCTGCCGACGGGCGGGGATCGCGAGGCGGATGCATGAGCGATTTCGATGTCGCGGTCATCGGCGGCGGCATCCATGGCTGTTCGGCCGCATTGAACCTCGCCCGGCGCGGTCTGCGCGTCGTGGTTCTGGAAAGGGACCGGGTCGGCCGCCATGCCTCGGGCGCCAATGCCGGGGGTGTGCGCACCCTCCTGCGTCACGAGGCGGAGATCCCTCTCGCGCTCGCCGCGCGCGAGATCTGGCACGGGATCGAGCAAGAAGTGGGGGAGGACTGCGGCTATCACACAACCGGCCAGCTTGCCGTCGCGGAAAACGAGGCGGCGATGGCGGATCTCATCGCGCGGCATCGCCGCCTGGCCGCGCTCGGTTACGACCACGAGGAGCTTGTCGACGCGGGTGAGGTACGCGCGCTTGCGCCCGGCATCGCCGATCACGTCAAAGGCGGACTGATCGCGAAGGCCGATGGGGCCGCCATTCCCTATCAGGCAACCCAGGCCTTCGCCCGCGCCGCGTCGCGCGCCGGGGTGCGTCTGTTCGAAGGCGCTGCGGTCGATCGGCTGGAGCAGGCCGGTGGCGGCTGGCGCATCGGCTGGCCGGGTGGAGAGGTACGCGCCGCTACGCTGGTCAATGCCGCCGGGGCCTGGGGCGACAGAATCGCCGCACTGGCGGGCGAGTCGATCCCGCTTTCGTGGTTTCTGCCGATGATGATGGTGACGGCCCGCGTGCCGCACAGCCTCACGCCCGTCGTCATCAACACCGCCCGGCCGCTCTCGTTCAAGCAGTTGGCCAACGGCTGCCTCTTGATCGGTGGCGGTCGCCCGGCCGCCGGCTCACGCGAGGACATGACCTATCGCCTGGACTTTCGCGGTCTAAAGGTAAGCGCTCAGACCACGCGCGATCTCTTCCCGGCTTTCGCGGATGTGCCGATCGTGCGCGCCTGGGCGGGTTTCGAAGGCCGGTTTCAGGACGACATTCCCGTGATCGGCTGCGGCCGCGAGGCCAGCACGCTGGTCCACGCCTTCGGGTTCTGCGGGCATGGCTTTCAACTGGCGCCGATCGTTGGCCGCTTGATCGCGGAGCTGATCGTCGATGGGGCCGCGAGCCTGCCGTTGGCGCCGTTCTCCCCCTCGAGATTCAATGACGTGGCACGAGAAGTGGCGCCCGCTGCTGCCGCCGAGGTGGCGTGACGGCATATCATCGATACGGCGTTCCAAGTGCCTACGCGATGGCGGCGGGTGAGCTCTCCGGAGGGCAGGGCGCTCGCGCTCCACGGTACGTCGCCGCCGGCCACACACTCTTTCAGGCCGCCAACGCCCCGCATCAGCTCTTCGGTCTGCCGGCGGCGACCGATCACGCTATACAGCCGGTTGCCAAGCTGGCGCACGTCGCGGCAAATCAGGAAGGCGCCCTCGGCCGTGTCATCGCTGTCTCTGCGTAGGCCATTTTCGAGAAATGTCGAGACCGCGGCGCGATTCGAAACTGGCTGACCCAAAGACCGGGTCATCTTGTTTCCAGCCCCCGTCTGCCTTGACCGGCCCGCAACTCGCTACCTAATGTAAAATTTGAACTTTGCGCGCGGAAAGAATTCGCGGCATTCTATAGAACGGCGCGCAACGTCAAGCCGCGTCAGTCCCGGCGCCATCTACAGGGATCGAGTCATGGACGGCAGGAAAATCAGGACCATGCAGGAGTTCGCCGCCGTCAGCGGCATCTCCCGGCCAACCGTCTCCAAGTATTTCAACGATCCGAACAGTGTCCGCCAGACGACGCGCGCCCGTATCGAGGAAGCGCTGGAACGTTACGACTATCGCCCGAACATCTACGCGATGAACCAGAACCGGCGGCTGACGAAGACCATCGGCATCGTCGTTCCCTACTTGGCCGACCCCTTCTTCGCGGAGATCGCGAGGAACATTGAACGCCGCTGCCTTGACGAGGGATTCTGGCCGATCCTCTTCAGCGCGCATGGCGAGGAAAATCTCGAGTTGGACATCCTCGACACGCTGAGATCGCTCAAGCCCGCCGGGGTGCTGCTCGCACCGCTCGGCCGCAGGTCGGACAAGCGGGAGGTCGAGAGGTTTTGCAAGGAAGTGCCGACGGTTCTGTTCGATAGCAATATCGAGGGCGTCGGAGAGGCCTTTATCGGGTCGGACAACGCCCAGAGCATTCCGCTCATCGTCGAATATCTGTGCAGGACCGGTTCGCCGCCATGCTTCTTCGAGATGCCACCGGTAAACCCGAACGCGAACAAACGCCGCAATGCCTTCACCTCATCGATGAAGCGGCTTGGCCACGAGGCGCACATCGTCCGCGTCGAAGGAAAGACTTGGGATTTCGAGCAGATCGGGTTCGACGGCGGCCTCGGCGTTTTCAGGAAAAAGGGATTTGCGACCGACACCGTCCTTTGCAGCAATGACCGGCTCGCGATCGGCCTCATCGCGGCAGCACATGAACTGAGAATTCCGGTCGGGCGTGAAGGCGACTGCCAGGTCAGGATCGCCGGTCACGACGACCATCCCTTTTCGCGTTTCACTTGGCCGACATTGACCACGGTCGCGCAGGACTACGCGGCGATATCGAACAAGAGCGTGGAAGTCCTGTTCGATCTGATCGAGGCGGAAGGCGATCTGGGCTCGCGCGAAGAGACGCTTTTCGAAGGAAAACTGGTCATGCGCGCGTCAGCATAAACGCTGCCTAAATTTAACGCGCGTCAAGTTTGAATTGACATTGCGTCCTGCTTGATGTTTACTGGTGTTACAACATAATGAACGACATGGGAGGAGAGCGAATGAACCTCAAAACCGCATTTCTTGCGGGCGGTACGCTCGCGCTCGCCGCCGCAACCGCCGCAAACGCAGAGACCACGGTCACCATCGCCACCGTCAACAATGGCGACATGATCCGCATGCAGGGGCTGACCGAGGACTTCACCGCCAAGAACCCGGACATAAAGCTGGAGTGGGTGACGCTCGAAGAGAACGTTCTCCGCCAGCGCGTCACGCAGGATATCGCCACGAAGGGCGGCCAGTTCGACGTCATGACGATCGGCACCTACGAGGTTCCGATCTGGGGCGCACAGGGCTGGCTGGTCTCGCTGAACGACCTGCCGGCCGAATGGGACGCCGACGACCTCCTGCCCGCCATCCGCAACGGCCTGACGGTGGATGGCCAGCTCTATGCCGCGCCGTTCTACGGTGAGTCCTCCATGGTCATGTACCGCTCTGACCTTATGGAGAAAGCCGGACTGAAGATGCCCGATGCGCCGACTTGGGATTTCGTCAAGCAAGCCGCGGCCGCGATGACGAACAAGGACGACGAAGTCTACGGCATCTGCCTGCGCGGCAAGGCCGGCTGGGGCGAGAACATGGCCTTCCTGACCGCCATGTCGAACAGCTTCGGCGCCAAGTGGTTCGACGAGGACTGGCAGCCCCAACTCGACAGCGAGGCATGGTCCGACACGCTGAACTTCTACATGGACCTGATGACCAACTACGGCCCTCCGGGAGCCTCGACCAACGGCTTCAACGAGAACCTCTCGCTCTTCCAGCAGGGCAGGTGCGGCATGTGGATCGACGCCACCGTGGCCGCGTCCTTCGTGACGAACCCGCAAGATTCGACCGTGGCCGATAGCGTCGGTTTTGCGCTGGCACCGGATAACGGCCTCGGCAAGCGCGGCAACTGGCTCTGGGCCTGGTCGCTGGGCATTCCGGCGGGATCGGACGCGTCGGATGCCGCGAAGAAGTTCATCGCCTGGGCGACGAGCAAGGAGTACACCGCCCTCGTCGCGGCAAAGGAGGGCTGGGCGAACGTTCCGCCGGGGACCCGAACCTCTCTCTATGAGAACCCCGAATACGCGAAGGTGCCTTTCGCCGAGATGACGCTGAACTCGATCAATTCGGCCGACCCGACGCAGCCTACGGTCGATCCGGTGCCCTACACGGGCGTCCAGTTCGTCGCGATCCCGGAATTCGCGGGCATTGCCACGCAGGTGGGCCAAGAGATCTCAGCCGCGCTCGCCGGACAGCAGTCGGTGGAAGAGGCGCTCGAGAAGGCGCAGGCCCTGACGGCGGATGAGATGGAAGCCGCCGGCTACTAACCGATCCTACCCGACCGGGGGGCGGCCCCAGCAAGCTGCCCCTCGGACCGCGCCGACGACTCTCGTCACGAATTCTCTGTGCGAGCCGAGCTTCCCGACACTGGTCGAGGAGATAGGTCATGGCAACCCGGCACTCCCGATCCGCAGCCCGAGCGATGATGGCCCCGGCCGTCGTCCTGCTCCTCGGCTGGATGCTCGTCCCGCTCCTGATGACGCTGTACTTCTCCTTCAAGAAGTACCTGCCGCTCAGAGGGGGAGACCTGGGCTGGATCGGGTTCGACAACTACGTGCGCTTCGTCACGTCGAGCGCCTTCTGGCCGAGCGTGCAGGCAACCTTGATCATCGTGGGCGGCGTCCTTCTGATCACTGTTGCCCTGGGCGTTCTGCTCGCGATGCTTCTCGACCAGCCGATATGGGGGCAAGGGGTCGTCCGGATCCTGGTCATCGCCCCCTTCTTCGTGATGCCCACGGTTTCGGCGCTGGTCTGGAAGAACATGTTCATGGACCCGGTGAACGGTCTCTTCGCGCACCTCTGGAAGTTCTTCGGCGCCCAGCCGGTTGAGTGGCTGAGCGAAGCGTCGCTCTTCTCGATCATCCTCATCGTGTCATGGCAGTGGCTGCCTTGCGCCACGCTGATCCTGCTGACCGCCATCCAGTCACTCGACAGCGAACAACTCGAGGCGGCAGAGATGGACGGGGCACCGCCGCTTGCGCGCTTCGGCTTCGTCATCCTGCCCCACCTCAGCCGCGCGATCACGGTCGTCGTGCTGATCCAGACGATCTTCCTGCTTTCGATCTTCGCCGAGATCTTCGTGACGACCCAGGGGTCCTTCGGCACGCGCACCCTGACCTATCTGATCTTCCAGCGCGTGCTGGAGAGCCAGAACGTCGGTCTCGGCTCCGCCGGTGGCATCTACGCCGTCATTCTCGCCAACATCGTCGCGCTCTTCCTGATGCGCATCGTCGGCAAGAACCTCGACGCCTGAGGAGGAAGAGACATGGCCCGCGCCGTCACCCCCCGCCGCAAGACGATCAATACCCTCTCCGCCTGGGCGGTCGCTCTTCTGATCTTTTTCCCGATCCTCTGGACGATCCTGACGAGCTTCAAGACCGAAGCCACGGCCATCGCCGATCCGCCGGTTTTTCTGTTCTTCGACTGGACGCTCGAGAACTACTCGATCGTGCAGGAGCGCTCGGACTACATGCGGTTCCTCTGGAATTCCGTGATCATCGCGGGCGGCTCGACGCTGCTCGGCATCCTGGTCGCGGTTCCGGCGGCTTGGTCCATGGCATTCGTGCCGTCGAAGCGGACCAAGGACGTTCTGCTCTGGATGCTGTCGACGAAGATGCTGCCGGCGGTGGGCGTGCTCTACCCGATCTATCTGATCTTCATCGAGCTCGGCCTGCTGGACACGCGGGTCGGCCTCACCTTCGTGCTGATGTTGATCAACCTGCCGATCATCGTCTGGATGCTCTACACCTACTTCAAGGAAATCCCGGGCGAGATCCTCGAAGCCGCGCGCATGGATGGTGCGGCGCTGAAGGAGGAGATCCTCTATGTCCTGACGCCCATGGCCGTGCCCGGGATCGCTTCGACCATCCTGCTGAACATCATCCTGGCGTGGAACGAGGCGTTCTGGACGCTGAACCTTACGGCGGCGAAGGCGGCGCCGCTCACCGCCTTCATCGCCAGCTATTCGAGCCCCGAGGGCCTGTTCTACGCCAAGCTCTCGGCAGCCTCGACCATGGCCATCGCTCCGATCCTGATCCTCGGCTGGTTCAGCCAGAAGCAGCTCGTGCGCGGCCTCACCTTCGGGGCAGTCAAATAGGGAATCGGACGATGGGACAGATCACGCTCGAAAAGGTCACCAAGAGGTTCGGCGATGTGGAAGTCATCCCGCCGCTGGACCTGTCGATCGACGACGGTGAGTTCACCGTCTTCGTCGGCCCCTCGGGCTGCGGCAAGTCGACGCTTCTGCGGCTCATCGCGGGGCTAGAGGACATCACGTCAGGGACGATTCTGATCGACGGCGCGGACGCGACCGACATTCCGCCCGCGAAGCGTGGCTTGGCGATGGTCTTCCAGTCCTACGCGCTCTATCCCCATATGAGCGTGCGAAAGAACATCGCCTTCCCGCTGCGCATGGCGAAGATCGACCAGGCCGAACAAGACCGCCGGATCGAGCA
>JAKSDN010001238.1 GCA_022360075.1 Kiloniellales bacterium
ATATTCTTCCCAGGAGGACGAACGACAGGCCGAGATCCCACCAGACCGATGCGATAGAGACGCTCAGCAGCGACCAATCCGTCGACGTCAGCCAGGGCACCGGCTGCAAGCCAACCTGACCGAGATAGAAATTAAGGATGCCGAAGCGCGTGTCGAAGATCCACACCCAGACAAGACCGATGACGGTCGCCGACACGACGTGCGGGGCAAAAAACAGCGTTCGGGTCAAACCGCTGAGCGGCCAGCCCTGGTTGACGTAGAGGGCTGCCAGCAATCCCAATACCGTCACCGACGGCACGATGATCACCGCATAGAGCAGGGTGTTCAGGAAGGCTTGAGCCATCGCAGGATCGCTCAAGCCTTCTCGATAGTTGTCCAGTCCGACCCAGTGCGGCTGCCCGACGATGCCCCACTCGGTCAAGCTGACATAGGCGCCGAAGAACACCGGCAGCAGGTTGAACAGAAAAAACGGGATCCCAAAAAACGCGACAAACAAGAACCCGATCGAGTCCGTTCTTTGTACGGACGGAAAGAAGAACCCGCCCAATCGCCCCGTTTGCGTCGTCATGCGTGCTTCGGTGTCCGGGAGAATCGAGCCTATGCCTCGTCGAGGCCGCGCTGCCACCGGGTCCGAATTCGCTCCATTGCGTCGGCGGGTGTCGTCTGCCTGGCCCAGACTTCATCCAGCACGCTCGCCAGGAAGTTCGAACCGCCATAGATCGAATAGTCGATTGAGGTGGGCACGGGGATCGGCTTGATTGTTGCGAACGCGAGGCCTTCGACGAACGCGCCGCGTACCTTCCACGGATGTCCTGCCTGCATGTATTCCGGCTGCGCACGCGTCGAGATGCGCGGGCTGACGCCGCGCCCGGTCGTTGTCCATAGGAACCCGTTGTCCGACAGCCATTTGATCGCGGCCATGGTCGCCGAATAGCGTCCCGGATCGGACTGGTTGTACATTTCCAGACCGCCCATGGCGAAGAAGGTCGACCGTTTCTTGCCGATCTGCGGCATCAGGAAGGTGGCGAAGTTGAGCCCCTGTTCCATGTAGCCGTTCAGGGTCCACGGCCCGGTCCAGAAGATCGAGCCCTCGGCGTTGCCGAAGGCGCGGTAGCGATCGGAGATATCGCGCGTTGAGACTTTGTGCTCATCGAAAAGCGCCAATACCCACTCCATCGCTTCGAGCCCGGCGTCGGCATTGACAACCGCCTCGGTGTAGTCGGCGTTGGTGCGCTCAAAACCGAGCTGATCGGCGGCGATGCCCCAGGTTACCGTGGGATGCGGGCCGGTCGCGGTCATCATGATGCCGGACCGTGCCACGGTGTCGCCGTCGCGCTTGGTCATCGCCTTGGCCCATTCGATCAACTCGCCGTCGTCCTGCGGACCGTCGCCCG
>JAKSDN010000061.1 GCA_022360075.1 Kiloniellales bacterium
CTGCGTTTCATCGGGGCCATGCCGGTCTCCGGCTCCAGCACGCTCGTCGTGCATCTCAACCAGATGGACTTCTGGGAATGGGACCGCTTTCGCAAGAAGGAAGGCCTGCACGCCGCGATCGCCGACTACAGGCGCAGCCATGGTCGCGACGCCTTTCCCTTCTATCCGGCTAGCTTCTCGATGCCGGAGGAGCGTGAAGCCTTCACCGCGGCCGCCGCGGATGCGGGCGACGACGCGGTCTGGATCGTCAAGCCGACCTTTCTGTTCGGCGGCCAGGGCATGAAGCTCGTGCGCTCCCTGGCGGAGATCCCCGACGCGCCCGGACACATCGTGCAGTCCTACATCGCCGACCCCTATCTGATCCAAGGCAAGAAGTCGCACATCCGCCTCTATCTGCTGATCGCCTCGGCCGACCCGCTGCGGGTCTATCTTTGGCAGAACGGCATCGTGCGCATTGCGCCGGAGGCATACCGGCCGGGGCCGGGCTGGCTCGATCGGTCGGCGATCCACATCACCAACACCGCGCTCCACAGGGATCATCCGGATCTCGTGCTGTCGAAGGATCGCAGCCGCGACGACCTGGGCAACATCTGGAGCCTCGAGGCGCTGCTGCGGCATATCGCGGCGCGCGGCGGATCGGTCGAGGCGCTCTGGCAGCGCCTCCAGGATCTCGCCCTGGGCCTCACTTTGGTGATCAAGCACGGCGGCCTTTTCCAACGTCAGGCCGCACAGCAAGGCAGCGAAGCCTATCCGCCGAAGCTGATTGGCATGGACGTCCTGCTCGACAGCGAACTGCGGCCTTGGCTGCTCGAGGTCCAGCGCACGCCGGGCCAGACCGGCGCCGCCGTCGTCGAGGTGGTCAATGCCGAGCTGTTTCAGACGATCGCCGCGATGTCGGCCTTTCCGCTGCTCTCTGGCGAGGGCGACGAAGCCTCGGCGCAGGCCTTGGCGGGCGAGATCGGCGCCCGGCACCTGCTCGAGGCGGAGGGCGAGTTCGCCAGGCGCGGCGGGTTCTTGCGGCTCCTGCCTCCGGGGCCGCCCGCCAAGCGGCGCGTCACTCGACCGTCAGCGCGCGTTCGACGTCGATGACGGTGGTCGTGATGCCGCCCTCGTCGCGCTCGACCCTGTAGGTCCCCTTGTAGACGCCTTTGGGCCAGGCGTCGC
>JAKSDN010000959.1 GCA_022360075.1 Kiloniellales bacterium
CCGCTCGGCCGCATCGGCACCACCCAAGACCAGTCCGATGCCTGCCTGTTCCTGCTCTCTGACAAAGCGCGCTTCATCACCGGGACCGAGCTGATCGTCGACGGTGGGGTGACGGCGCTGCCGTAGTCGTTGCGGGTGGTCGTCCATTCGGAGAAACCCCCCTCGCCTTGCCTCTCCCCCCAAGTTGGGGGAGAGGCAAGGCGAGGGGGGAGTGGCCGCAAGTGCCGGAATCGCCTACATCCCCTCGGTGCCAGATGTTGCTGTTGGCAACGCACAAGCGACCGCCGCCGTCTCCTTCTGAGTCGAGAGCACGATCATCGTCTGGCTGCGCACCACGCCGGCCAAGACCTTCAGCTTCTCCATGATGAAGCGCTCCAGGCCGTCCGTGTCGGCCACGCGCACCTTCAGCAGGTAGGAGAACTCGCCGGCGGCGTGGTGGCATTCCTGGACCTCGGCGAGCTGTGCCACGGCTTCACGGAAGGCCGGCTCCTGCTCCGGCCGCTCGACCACGACCAGGATGAAGGCGCAGACGCCCAGGCCGACGGCCTTGGGATCGACGCGGGCGCCATAGCCGCGAATGACGCCGCGCGCCTGCAGCTTGCGCAGCCGCTCGTGCGCAGCGGAGGCCGAGAGGCCGACCCGCGCACCCAGCTCGGCGTGGGATAGCCGGCAGTCCTCCTGGACCAGGTCCAGCAACCGGCGATCCAGCTCGTCGACAGGATCAGATACCATTGAAACGTTGATATACCGGATATCGTCCTATATCAAGATAAAGAGACCGTTGGAAGTCCGGGCTATGGACGAAATGACCGCACTGTTTGCGAAGGGCCTGGTGATCGGCCTGTCGATCGCAGCGCCGGTCGGCCCGATCGGCGTGCTCTGCATCAACAGGAGCCTCAACCACGGCATGCTCGCCGGCCTGGCGACGGGCATGGGCGCAGCGGTGGCCGACGGGCTCTATGGCGCCGTCGCGGCCTTCGGCATCGCCTCGGTCTCCGTCCTGCTGATCGACCACCAGGACCTGATCCGGCTCGCCGGCGGCGGCATCCTCCTGGCGCTGGGCGTGCGCACCTTCCGCGCGCCGCTGCGCGAGGCCGCGGCCCCGATCGGCGCCGCGGGCCTGCTCGGTGCCTTTGCCTCCTGCGTCCTGCTGACCCTGGCCAACCCGGCGACCATCCTGTCCTTCATCGCGATCTTCGCGGGCCTCGGCCTGGCCGAGCAGGCCGGCGGCTATCGCGGCGCCTGGGTCATGGTGCTGGGCGTGTTTCTGGGCTCGGCGCTCTGGTGGCTCGGCCTGAGCAGCGCGGTTGGGCGGCTGGGCGCGCGGGTCGGCCCGGCGCTGCGGCGCTGGATCAACCGCATCTCCGGCGGCGTGCTCGCCGCCTTCGGCCTGGCCGCCGTGGCGACGATCTTCTGGCTGTGACGGCCGATAGCCCGGGGCATGCACGAACGGCATGGCAGGCCCGCGGACGAGGCGTCGGCCGCCTCACGAAGTCTCAATCAAATGCTGCTATGACCGGTGGTCGGGCCGCGGTTTTGACCCTACTCGTTTCCAGGCCACGGAGGCCGCCATGTTTGCCATTCTCAGAGTGTTCGATCTCTTCGCCCGCGACCGGCAGAAGCCGATCCCGAAGGTCTACCTGGAGCCGCGCGGCGCGCGCCCGAACCACGACGACTTCACCGTCAATCCGCTGCTGATCAAAGGCCTCTACGGCGACTGACGGCGCCGGCTCCGCCGCCCGGGCCTACCCCTCGCTGCGCATTCGCCGGACCGCGTCGAGCCAGCCGGCGTAGCGCTCCTCGCGCTCGGCTTCGGCCATGTCGGGCTCGAAGCGCGCCTCGGCCTGCCAGGTGCCCTCGATGCCACGCAGGCCGTCGTAGAAGCCCGACTTGAGCCCGGCCAGACAGGCCGCGCCGAAGGCCGTGGTCTCGATCACCCGCGGCCGCTCGACGGCACAGTTCAGGATGTCGGCGAGGAACTGCAGCATCCAGTCGTTGGCGACCATGCCGCCGTCGACCCTGAGAGCCTTCGGCGGTGTCGCACCGTCCGAGGCCATGGCGGCCATCAGGTCACGGGTCTGGTAGCAGACCGCCTCCAGCGCGGCCTTGGTCAGCTCGGCCGGGCCCGTCGCGCGGGTCAGGCCGAAGACCGCGCCGCGGGCGTGGGCGTCCCAGTAGGGCGCGCCGAGGCCGGTGAAGGCCGGCACCAGATAGAGCCGCTGATGTGGGTCGGCCTGCTCGGCCAGGGCCGCCGTCTCGCCGGCGGAGCCGATCACCTTCAGGCCGTCGCGCAGCCACTGCACGGCCGCGCCGGCCACGAAGATCGAGCCCTCCAGGGCATAGGTCGTCGTGCCCGACAGGCGGTAGCCGATCGTCGTGAGCAGGCGGTTCTTCGAGGCCAGCGCCTCGGCCCCGGTGTTCAGCAAGGCGAAGCAGCCGGTGCCGTAGGTCGACTTCGCCATGCCGGTCTCGAAGCAGGCCTGGCCGACCGTGGCCGCCTGCTGGTCTCCGGCCATGCCGGTGATGGGGGTCGCCGCGCCGAAGAGATCGGCCGGCGTAGCGCCGAACTCCGCGTCGTTGTCGCGCACCTCCGGCAGGATCGCCTCGGGGATCTTGAACAGCGCCAGCAGTTCGGGGTCCCAACGCTGCTGGCGGATGTCGTAGAGCATGGTCCGCGCCGCGTTGGTCGCGTCGGTCGCATGCACCGCGCCGCCGGTCAGGCGCCACAAAAGGAAGCTGTCGACCGTGCCGAAAGCGATCTCGCCGCGCTCGGCGCGCTGGCGCAGCCCAGGCTCGTTGTCGAGCAGCCAGGTGAGCTTGGTCGCGGAGAAGTAGGGGTCGAGCAGCAGACCCGTGCGCTCTTGCACGAGCGGCTCGTTGCCTTCGGCCTTGAGCCGGTCGCAGAGGTCGGCCGTGCGCCGGTCCTGCCAGACGATCGCGCGGTGGGCCGGCGTGCCGGTCTCGCGGTCCCAGAGGATCGTGGTCTCGCGCTGGTTGGTGATGCCGATCGCCTCGACGTCGGCCGCCGTCATGCCGGCCGTCTGCAGGACCTCGCGCACGACCTCGACGGTATCGCGCCAGATATCCTCCGGATCGTGCTCGACCCAGCCCGACTGCGGGAAGTGCTGCGGCAGCTCCTTCTGCGCCTGGCCCAGCGAGCGGCCCTCGCGGTCGAACAGCACCGCGCGGCTGCTCGTCGTGCCTTGATCGATGGCCAGGATGCTGCGTGACGCGCCCATGCGAAGCCCCTCCCCTCCGGCTTGTTCTTGCTTGTCCCGGCCGTCGCGGCCGGGCGGCTACTCTGGAAGCGGCCGGGTCAAAGATCAAGCGAGGGGCCGTTGTTCTTCCGGGGGCCGACCGACATGATGAGCCCGACGGACTTGCCTCGCTCCCGGAGCCCGGAGACAGATGCTCGAGCCGGCGCTTGTCGCCTTCACGACCTTCTTCGCCACCGTCGGCCCGCCCGATGTGGCCGCGCTTTTCGCGGCGCTCACCCACGAAAACACGCCGGCCGAGCGCCGCGCCATGGCGCTCAAGGGAACGCTGATCGGCGGCGGCATCCTGCTGTTCTTCGCCCTCTTCGGCGAGGCCGTGCTGGCGAACTTCGGCATCTCCCTGGCCGCCTTGCGCACCGCAGGCGGAATTCTGCTGCTCCTGATCGCCATCGACATGGTCTTCGCCCGGCCCTCCGGCGGGACCACCACCACGAGCGAGGAGAACGCCGAGGCAGCGGACAAGAAGGACGTCTCGGTGTTTCCCCTAGCGACACCGTTGATCGCCGGGCCGGGGGCCATCGGCGCCGCGATCCTGCTGGTTGCCGATGCCGATGGCGATCCGACCCGGATATCGGTCGTGGTCGGCGCCCTGGTCGCGGTGCTCTTGTTGACCTTCGTGCTTATGTTGATTGCCACGCAGATGCAGAAGCTGCTCGGCGTGACCGGGCTGCATGTCGTCTCGCGGGTGGTCGGCGTTCTCTTGGCGGCACTCGCCGTGCAGTTCATCTTCGACGGCATCGGCGCGAGCGGCATCCTGACTTCGGGCGATTGAGGCGCGGTCCCGCCGCCTGACGGGCGCTCCCCACGTTCCTCGCTTCAGCTCAGCGGCGGGGTCTCGACATAGGCGATCTCGAGCACCTCGATCTCCTCGACCCCCGACGGCGTGCGAAAGCTGACGACGTCGCCTTCCCAGGCCTTGTGCAGGGCGCGGGCGATGGGCGAGATCCAGCTCACCTCGCCGCGCTCCTGCCGGGCCTCGTCGACACCGACAATGCGGATCTTGCGCTCCCGCTCCCGGCTGTCGACGTAGGTGACCGTGGCGCCGAAGAAGACCTGGTCCCGGTTCTTCTGCCGGCTCTGATCGACCACCTCGGCGATCTCCAGGCGCTTGACGAGGAAGCGGATGCGCCGGTCGATCTCACGCAGCCGCTTCTTGCCGTAGATGTAATCGCCATTCTCGGAACGGTCGCCATTGCCCGCGGCCCAGGCGACCACCTCGACAACCTTCGGCCGCTCGACGGAGGTCAGGTGGCGCAGCTCCGCCTCGAGCCGCGCATGCCCCTCGGGCGTCATGTAGTTCTTCGCGCCGCGCGGCAGGGCATCGGCCTCCTCTGGCAGATCTTCGTGTTCGCTATCGGATTCCTTGGTGAAGGCCTTGCTCATCGCTTGCCGCCCTTGCGCCGGCCTTCCGGGAACAGCCAGACCGCGCCGATCATGAACAGGCCGAGCGCGAGCGCCAACCACGCGAGCCCGCCCGTCGCGCTTTGCCGCTCGGCATAGAAGGCGCCGGCCGCGACCAAGGCGACGACGACCGAAAGCCCGGCCCTGATGTTGTTCGGCATGCGCGCGGCTCCCGAAGTGCGGACATGGCAACCGTCGGCCCAAGCGCAGTTTGACCACGACGGCGCCTCTCTCCCATCATCGTTGTAGTGTATCAGCAATAGATCATCGCGCCATATGCCCGCCGCCCCGGCCCGAGGACGAACCGACCTACCGCTCTGCGCCCGCCTGCACGCCCGGCAGGCCCGCGCCATCGCCCAAGGCGACCCCGAGGCCACCGTGTCCTAGCGGGCACAAAGGCTGTTACCCGAAGAGCCTAGCCCCTGGCACCGACGACAAGCTAGGTTCAGCGACATGACCGGGACGACTTCATCGCGGGCCATCGAAGGGTCCTGCCACTGCGGGAACCTGCGCTACACGCTGTTTTGGCCGGGCGGCGACGGGGCCATTCCGGTGCGGGCCTGCTCTTGCTCCTTCTGCCGCAAGCACGGCGGCGTCTACACCTCTCACCCGAACGCGCGGGTCGAGATCCGCATCGCCGACGAGTCCCGGGTTCGGCGCTACCGCTTCGGTACCAAGACGGCGGACTTCCATGTTTGTCTAGGCTGCGGCGTCGTGCCGGTCATCACCGGCACGATCGAGGAACAGCTCCACGCCGTGGTCAACGTCAACTGCTTCGAGGGCATCGACCCATCGGAACTGAAGAGTGCGGTCGCCGACTTCGAAGGCGAAACCACCGAAAGCCGGCTTGAGCGGCGGCAGCGCACCTGGATTCCGGACGTGAGCTTCGGCTGAGCGGGCGTCTCGAAGGACGCGCGTTAGACGTCCAATGCACCCTCAAACCAGATAACGCTCCACCGCCTTCTCGTCCCATTCCAGGCCCAGGCCGGGCCCCCTCGGCGTGACCGTGCCGTTCACGACCTCGGCGGGCGCTTGGAGGATCGGGCGGGCCTTGTCGAGGAACTCCAGCCACTGTGCCGTCGGCGTGACGGCCAAGAGGTGGGCGCTGGCCTCCACGAAGGCGTGGCTGGAGACCGGCAGGGAGGCGGCCCGCGCCAGCGCCTCGAGCCAGCCGGTCACGCCACCGATCTTCATGACGTCGGGCATGGCGAGGTCGCCGGCGCCAGCCGCGATGGCCTTTGCCATATCCTGGGGAAACCACCAGTTCTCGCCCGTCTGGATCGACACCGGGACCGCTGCACGGACCTTCGCGTGGCCGTCCAGATCCTCCGCGGGCACCGGCTCCTCGGCCCATAGCAGGTCGTAGGGCGACAGACGCTCGATGCGCCGGATGGCCTCGGGCACGCTTTGGGACTGATTGAAGTCGACCATCAGTCCGACAGAGTCGCCGACAATGTCGCGCACGGCGGCCACCGTCTCGACGTCCTTGCGCAGGTCGCCGTCGCCGATCTTGATCTTGATCGCCGTGAAGCCGCGCTCGAGCGACCGCTCGATCTCGGCCCGGTCGTGGACCGGATCGATCACGCCGTAACTGTCGTAGGCCGGCAGCGCTCTCGGCTCGCCGCCCAAGAGCCTGGCCAGCGGCAGTTCCCGCGCCCGGGCCAGCGTATCCCACAGCGCCATGTCGACGCCCGACAGCGCCATGCCGAGCAGGCCCTGCCGGCCGAGCAGACGGAAGCGCGCCTCGAAGTCGCGCATGCGCGCCAAGGGCGCCACGGCCTCGCCGATCAAAGGTTCTGCGAGCGCGCCGAGAAGCGCGACGAGCGGCTTCAGGGTCACGCTCGTGTAGCCGAAGATGTAGGCGCGACCGGGGACACCCTCTTGGGTCTCCAGGTCGATCAGCACCAGGGGCGCCGAGGGAATCTCGCCCGCCGCCGTCCGCATGGGCCGCTGCAGCGGCACGTCCACCGCCCGGGCCATCACATTCCGAATTTCGAGCGCATCGCCGTTCATGTCGCACCTCCCATGTCCAATCCGACGGCGGACAGAGCTAGACCGACGGATCGGGTGAGGTCGACTCACTAGTCGGTATACCTGCAGAATGAGATCTCGAGAGTGGTCGGGACCAACGGCGAGGAGTCTCGAAGTGGCATCATCGGCCCGCGACACCAAGGAGCGCATCCTCGATGCGGCCTACGCGCTGTTCTATCGCGAGGGCTTCACCCGGGCGAGCGTCGACGCGGTCGCGGCGGGCGCCGGGGTGACCAAGCGGACGCTCTACTATCATTTCAAGAGCAAGGACGATCTGGTCGGCGCGGTGCTCGAGCGACAACATGGCTACGCCCTCGGCCGCATTCAGAGCTGGGCGGAGCCCTCCTCGGACGATCCGGCGACCATGATCGACGAGCTCTTCGGCCGGCTGGAGGCCTGGGCCTCGGCGCCGCGCTGGCTCGGCTCCGGCTTCACCCGCATCACGATGGAGCTCGCCGACCTGCCCGGGCACCCGGCGCGCGAAGCGGCGCGTCGGCACAAGGCGGCGATCGAGCACTGGCTGGCCGAGCGCTTCGCCGCGACGGGGCTGGCGAGGCCCGAGGAGACGGCGCGCCAGATCAAGCTGCTGCTCGAAGGCTGCCTGTCGCTCATCCTGATCCACGGCGACCCGAGCTACGCGAGATCGGCGGCGGCCGCGGCGAAGGCGGTAATTCGCCAAGCATCAGACCGCGACTAGTGCGGTTCAAATACTGGATCGAACAAGTTACGGATTGGGCTCAAGTCCACACAAAACCGTCACCCTCGGGCTTGACCCCCATTGGACCTGGCCGGTCGATTGGGGTCCGAGACTCGGACCACGATGGATTGCTGGGTCAAGCCCGGCAATGACAGATCCTTTTCCGGCCCTTACTCAAGCGATCCGGCGTAGCACCTCCGCCTGCGCCTTCGCGCCGGCCATCATGAACGAGAAGTCGCTGCCGCAGAGGATGAGGCGCATGCCCATCTCGATGTAACGGGCCATCAGCTCGGGCGCGTAGACGCCGCCCATGCCCGGGTGCTTGCCGTGCTTGCGGCAGGCGGCAATGACATGCTCGTAGGCCTCGGCCACGCGCGCGTGCTCGACCGCGCCGGGGATGCCCATCTCCATGCAGAGGTCGTTGGTGCCGATCAGCAGCGCGTCGACGCCGGGCAAGGCGGCGATGGCCTCGGCGTTCTGGATCGCCGCCGGCGTCTCCAGCATCAAGACCAGCAGCGTGGCCTCGTTGATCGCCGCGGCGACCTCGCCGAGCGGATGCGCCTCGAAATCGACCTGCGGCAGCGCGCCCGTCACCGAGCGCCGGCCCGCCGGCGGATAGCGGCAGTTGGCGACCAGGCGCGCGGCGGTCTCGGCGTCGTCGACGTGGGGCACGACGATGCCCTGGGCGCCGCCGTCGAGCACGCGCGTGGCGTGGTAGTGCTCGAAGCCGGGCACGCGCACCAAGGGCGCGATGCCGGCGTCCTGGGCGGCGACGCTGATTTGCGTGGCCATCTCGACGCCCATGGTGTTGTGCTCCATGTCGATGAACAGCCAGTCGTAGCCGGCCGTCCTCATCGCCTTGGCGATGTCGACCGTGCGCGCCTGGCGCAGGCCGACCCCGAGCGCCAGTTCGCCGGCCTCGAGCCGCTGCTTGGCCACGTTGCGGATCTCGATCACGCTGTTTTCCTCCTTCTCTCGTCTCGAGCGCCCGGACAGCTTAGCGCCCTGCCCCGGCCGAGGCATCCGCGGCGGGCGGCCGGCTTTACGCCGGCTTCGTCCGTGATTAACGTACTTGAGATACATCAAAGCGCGCCCGGCAGGGAGGCGGCGATGAAGCGCTACAGCGGCTCCCGCACGATCGATGGCATCCGCGTCGAGGTCGACGGCCGGCCGCTCGACGAGCGCTGCGATCTCAAGCACTTCTCGCGCGCGGGATTCGAGTGGACCTACGAAGGCAAGGGCCCGGCGCAGCTCGCCCTCGCCCTGCTCGCCGACCATCTGGACGACGACGGGAGGGCGCTCGCGCTATGCGAGGCCTTCATGCGCGACGTCGTCGCCAATCTCGAAAACGATTGGGAGCTGAATGCCGCCGAGATCGAGGCGGCGGTCGCGCGCCTTGGCGGCTGACCAGACACGACGCTGCGAAGTCGCCGAGGGCTGAAGAGACAGAGGAGCCGAAGACCATGATGAGCGATCGACAGGCCGCCTTCCGCAAGGACTATCGCGCGCGGATCGTCGGCTGGTACAACGGCTACTTCCACGTCGCGGTGATCTACGCACTGGGTGGCCTCGCCCTCGCCTACTTCATCCTGCACATCGAGCAGGTCCGCTGGTGGGAGTGGCTGACGCTGCCGATCGTGTTCCTGCTTTGCAACATCTTCGAGTGGTTCGTGCATCGCTACGTCATGCACCGGCCGATCAACATCCGCGGCCTCAAGGCGGTCTACGACCGGCACACGCTGAACCACCACCAGTTCTTCTCCGACCGGGAGATGCGCTTTCGCGATCACAAGGACTGGCGCGTGACGGTCTTCCCGCCCTTCGCCCTGGTCACCTTCATCATGATGTCGGCGCCGCCGGCGCTGATCGCCGGCTATCTCATCTCCGCCAACGTCGGCTGGCTGCTGATCTGCACCACCACCGGCATGTATTTGGTCTACGAGTTCATGCACTACTGCTGCCACGTCGATGAGAACTGGTTCGTGCGCCACTGCCCCTTCGTCAACACGCTGCGGCGCCACCACTTCGCCCATCACAACACGCGCCTGATGATGGAGCGCAACATGAACCTGACCTTCCCCATCGCCGACTGGCTGTTCGGCACCTCGGACCTGGATCGGAGCCTGCTCGGCCACCTCTTCAACGGCTACAGCGAGAAGCACCTGAAGAGCGACCTGCGCGGTCAACCGGTGCCGCCTGCCGCCCTGGCCTCGGCGCCCTTGTCGGCGGAGTAGGCCGAGACGCCGGCGGCGCCAGTGAGCTCTGCTTGAGCCGATCCTTGGATCCCGGTGCACTGACTTCCTTTTTTCTTGCGAACCCCATGAATTGATCTGGATCAAAGCGTTGGGCGGTGGCCTCCGCTAGTTTCGATCTCGCAGTGGTATCTCACATCCGCCGTATTGGAGGTCGTTAGCGGCCTCCAACTCTCTTCCCGGCGCCCAACTCCCAGGGGCGCCGGGATTTTCTTTTCGACCGCGTTTCGGTGACAGCTCGGTACAACGGCGCCCCGCCGTTGTCCTTCGTCAAGGGATGTGAAAAGATCGGGGTTGGAAGCTGCGCCGAGAACGCAGGCCTGATCGAGATGCGCCGTGGGAAGGGAGACACCATGAGTGCACATCGCCACAACGCTCCGCTGTCCGAGACGGAGCTCCGCGTCAAGGCCCTGGAGTCGCTGCTCGTCGAGAAGGGCCTCGTCGACCCGGCAACGATCGATGCGCTGATCGACACCTACGAGAACAAGGTCGGGCCGCACAACGGCGCGCGAGTCGTCGCCCGGGCCTGGGTCGATCCGGACTACAAGAAGCGCCTGCTCGAGAACGCCACCGCGGCGATCGCCGAACTCGGCTTCTCCGGCGTGCAGGGCGAGGACATGGTCGTCGTCGAGAACACGCCGACGCGCCACAACATGGTCGTCTGCACGCTCTGCTCCTGCTATCCCTGGCCGACCCTCGGCCTGCCGCCGAACTGGTACAAGAGCGCGCCCTACCGCGCCCGCGCGGTGAGCGATCCGCGCGGCGTGCTTGAGGAGTTCGGGGTCGAGCTGGCCGAGGACGTCGAGGTCCGGGTGTGGGACAGCAACGCGGAGCTGCGCTACCTGGTGCTGCCTCAGCGGCCCGCAGGCACCGACGGCCTGTCGGAGGAAGAGCTCGCCGCCCTGGTGACGCGCGACTCGATGATCGGCACGGGCTTGGCGGCCTCGCCCTAGCCGGCATCGGCAAGCCTACCGCCGCGCTTCGGCGCCGGCGAGTGCTTGAAGTCAGGGGAGAAAACCTGTGAACGGAATTCATGACCTCGGCGGCATGCACGGGATCGGCCCCGTGAACCCGGAGCCGGACGAGCCGGTCTTTCACGAGGATTGGGAGCGGCACATGTTCGCCGTGATGATCGCAACCTTCGCCGGCGGTCAGTTCAATGTCGACGAGTTCCGCCACGCGATCGAGCGCATGAAGCCGTCGAAATACCTCGAGACCAGCTACTACGAGCACTGGCTGCATGCGGTCGAGACGCTGCTGGTCGAAAAGGGCGTGCTTACGCGAGAGGAGTTGGACGCGCGCAAGGCCGAGCTCGCGAAGGAGGCCGCCTGATGCCCATGCTGCCCCCCGAGATGGTGCCGACCCTGGTCCAGACCGGCGCCTCCTGCCGGGTCGACGAGGACGTCGCGGCGAAGTTCAAGCCAGGCGATGAGATCGTCGTGCGCACGATCAACCCGCCGACCCACACCCGCTTGCCGCGCTACGTGCGGGGCAAGCGTGGCGTGGTCGAGTTCGATCATGGCGTCTTCGCCTATCCCGACACCTCCGCCCACGGCCAGGGCGAGAAGCCGCAGCATGTCTACAGCGTGCGTTTCAGCGCCCGCGAGCTCTGGGGCCCGCAAGGCTCCGAGCGCGACAGCCTCTACATCGACCTCTGGGACGACTATATGGATCCGGCCTGACGCGAGGGTGAACGAGGCTATCGCGATGGCCGATGCCGACCGCCTGACCGACCTGCCGGACCTGCCCCGTGATCAGGACGGGCCCGTCTTCGCCGCGCCTTGGCAGGCCCATGCCTTCGCCATGGCGCTGCAACTGAGCGAGAAGGGCCTCTTCACCTGGAACGAATGGGTCGAGCACTTAAGCCGAGAGATCGCCGTGGCCGGCAACCACGACGATGCCGACCCGGGGACCGCTTACTATCTGCAGTGGCTCGCCGCGCTCGAGAAGCTCGTCGCCGCCAAGAGCCTCCTCTCGCCGCAGGAGCTGGCCAGCCGCAAGGCTGAGCTCGCCGCACCGAAGGCCGAATGACGCCC
>JAKSDN010000924.1 GCA_022360075.1 Kiloniellales bacterium
CCGAGCTCGAAGGTCAGGGACAAGGCACCCTGGCGGGCCGCGGCGGCGCTGCTGCTGGTGCCGCCGTGGCCGCCCGGGAAATAGCAGCCGTAGGGCGTGCCGAAGGCCTTGGCGAGGGCGAGCTGACGCTCAGCCACTTCAGGTGCAGCGTCCCACTCGAGCAAGGCCGTCGGCAAGTAGGTGAGCGAGCTGCCACCGCTGTGCAGATCGAGCACGACGTCGGCCTCGGCCATCAGCACGGCTTCGATGTAATGGGCGAGCTGGTGGGTCGGCGCGCGATCGGGATCGCCCGGAAAGACCCGGTTCAGGTTCGTGTCGTCGATCGGCGAGACGCGCGCGCCGGCCTTGGCGGCGGGGAAGTTGGCCATCGGCAGGACGATGATCCGGCCAGAGACGGCCTCGGGCTCGAGGCTGCGGATCAGCTTCGTGAGCGCGAGCTGGCCCTCGTACTCGTCGCCGTGCACGCCGCTCATGAGCAGGACGGTCGGGCCCTCGCCGTTGGCGATACACGCGATCGGGATCGGCAGCCAGCCGTAGGCCGAGCGGTTGACCGAGTGCGGCAGGCGCAGGAAGTCGCATTGCTTGCCGGGGCGCGTGAAGTCTATGCCGGTCGAGAGGCGGGTCTCGCCGCGGCTGCCGATGCCGGCGAACCGCGCGCCACCGGCCGGCTCGCCGCCTTGCTCGCCGGTCGGATCCTCCCGGTCGACCATCAGGCGCTCTTGTCGGCGGCACCGAGCACGGCGCCGGGCGTGGCGGCCTCGGGCAGGCGGCCTTCCTCGACCGCGTGACAGGCGACTTGACCGCCTTCGGGCAACGGCAGCGCGCGCGGCGCTTCCTGGCGGCAGCGCTCGTTGGCGAGCGGGCAGCGCGGGTGAAAGTGGCAGCCGGACGGCGGCGTGATCGGGTTCGGCACTTCGCCGGCAACCGGGATGCGCCCGCGGCCGGAAAGCTCGAGATCGGGGATCGCGTCGAGCAGCATGCGGGTGTAGGGATGCTTTGGCTGGCGGAACAGGCGCCGCGCCTCGCCCCACTCGACCAGACGGCCCAGGTACATGACGCCGACGTAGTCGGAGATGTGATAGACCACCGCGAGGTCGTGGCTGATGAAGAGATAGGTGAGGCCGAACTCGCGCTGCAGCGCCTTCATCAGGTTGAGGATCTGGGCCTGCACCGAGACGTCCAGCGCGGAGGTCGGCTCGTCGCAGACCAGGAACTCCGGCTGGCTCGCCAGGGCCCGGGCGATCGAGATGCGCTGGCGCTGGCCGCCGGAGAACTCGTGCGGGTACTTCTCGGCATCGGGCGGCGAGAGCCCGACCAGGGTCAGCAGCTCGTCGACCCGCGCGGCGATCGCCTCACGCCCCTCCAGAAGACGATGGGCGCGGATCGGCTCGGCGATGATGTCGCCGACGCGCCAGCGCGGATTGAGGCTGGCGTAGGGGTCCTGGAAGATCATCTGCAGGCGCTTGCGCAGCGGCTCGATCTGCGCGCGGGTCTTGAGCGCGGCCATGTCGACGCCCTCGAAGTCGATGCTGCCGCGGGTCGGCCGGTAAAGCCCGACCACCAGGCGCGCCACGGTCGACTTGCCGCAACCGGACTCGCCGACCAGGGAGAAGGTCTTGCCGCGCGGGATCTCCAGGCTGACGCCGTCGACGGCCTTGAGGATCAGGCGCTGCTGGCGCTGTATAAGCCGATTAAGAAGGGGCGGCGAGACGTCGAAGAACTTGGCCAGGTCGGAGAGCCGGACCAGGGGCATATCGCCATCCGCGACGGCGCCCTGAACGCCGCTGTCCGGCAGGGGCGAGCGCGCCGGCTCAGCCATGGCGACGGGCCCTCCCCGGCACGGTCTCCACGCTCGGCTGATCGTGCAGCCAGCAGGCCGCGCGGCTGGCCCCGACCGGGATCAGCTCCGGGCGCTCGCGCACGCAACGCTCGAAAGCCTTGGGGCAGCGTGGGTGGAAGGCGCAACCCGCCGGGATCACAGTCAGCCGCGGCATGGAGCCGTCGATCTGGGTCAGCTGATCAACGTCGTGGCCGATCACCGGTATCGAGCCCATCAGGCCGTGGGTATAGGGATGCTGGGCGTTCAGGATCACATCGCGCACCGGGCCGACCTCGACGATGCGCCCGGCATACATGACCGCGACCCGGTCGGCGGTCTCGGCGATCACGCCCATATCGTGGGTGATCAGCATCACCGCCGCGCCATGCTCGCGGCAGAGCTTCTTCAGGAGCGCGATGATCTGGGCCTGGATCGAGACATCGAGGGCGGTCGTCGGCTCGTCGGCGATCACCAGGCGCGGGTTGATGCAGAGCGCGAGCGCGATCACCACGCGCTGGCGCATGCCGCCGGAGAACTCGTGCGGATACTGGTCGATGCGCCGCTCGGCCGCCGGGATGCCGACCTCGCTGAGCAATTCGAGGGCGCGTTGCCGCGCGTCCCGCTCGCTCGCGTCACTGTGGGTGCGGATGGTCTCGACGAGCTGCCGGCCGACGGTGTAGAGCGGGTTGAGGCTGGTCAGCGGGTCCTGAAACACCATGCCGATCTGAGCACCGCGGATCCGCCGGATCTGCTCGTAGGGCAGATCGTCGATGCGCCGGCCTTCGAGCAGGATCTGCCCGCCGGCGATGTGGCAGGGCGGCTCCAGGAGGCCGATCACCGCCGCGCCGGTCAGCGACTTACCGGCGCCGGACTCGCCGACCACGCCCAAGACCTCGCCCTCGTCGATGTGGAACGACACGCCGTCCACCGCGGTCAGCACGCCGCGCCGGCCCGGGATCTCGATGCGCAGATCCTCGACCATCAGCAAGGGCTGATTCTTGCCGGGCCGGCTCATCGGAACCGCCTCGGGCCGACAGCTCGGCATTTTGGAATGATTGACACGGACCTGTCTTCGCCGAAGCGAAGCTCCAGCTTCACGCGGGCAGGTAGACACGGATGAACACGGATAGTCGTTACGCCGGTGCCACTCGCGGGTCGGCGGATTGTATGCGAACGACGGGGCCGCCAACCCAATCCGTGTTCATCTGTGTTCATCTGTGTCATTCAAATCAAACCTCTGCCCCAATTGCCCAGTCTTGGGCGCATATCAGGACGCGTGTCGGTCATCGGAGCTTGGGATTGAGGGCATCGCGGAGCCAGTCGCCGAGCAGGTTGACGGCCAGCACCAGGATCGCCAGCGCCGCGCCGGGGAAGATCGTGATCCACCATTCGCCGGAGAACAGGAAGTCGTTGCCGACGCGGATCAGAGTGCCCAGCGAGGGCGAGGTCGCCGGCACGCCGACGCCGAGGAACGACAGGGTGGCCTCGGTGATGATCGCGATCGCCAGATGGATGGTGGCGATCACCAGCACCGGGCCCATCACGTTCGGCAGCACGTGGCGCAGCATGATCACCGCCGGCGCGATGCCGATGACGCGGGCGGCCTGAACGTACTCCTTGCCCTTCTCCACCAGGGTCGAGCCGCGCACGGTGCGGGCATACTGCACCCAGCCGGAGATGCCGATGGCGAACACCAGGACGTAGAACCAGATCTCGTCGTGCAGATCGCGCGGCAGGACGCCCCGCGCCACGCCGTCGATCAGCAATGCGATCAGGATCGCCGGGAACGAGAGCTGGACATCGGCGATGCGCATGATCACCGCGTCGGTGGTGCCGCCGACATAGCCGCTGATCAGGCCGAGCCCGATGCCCAGCACCATGGCGAAGAGCACCGAGGCGAAACCGACGCCCAGCGAGATACGCGAGCCGTACATGATGGCCGACA